>JBJEVW010000256.1:0-18630 GCA_051884735.1 Kiritimatiellia bacterium
CGGCGTCTGCGCGTACGCATGAATCGATTCGAAAAAGCGCAAGGCAAACCCGGTCATAGTCTCTCTGGCCTTGTGCGGAAAAATCCGCAGTAACCACAACAACAGCTGTTGCTGCAACAAAAGAAACGCCGCCGTCAGAAAACCGAGAAACAAGACCGCCGGAACCAACAGCAAAATGCGCTTCTCCGGCGGAATCAGAGAAAATCCAAACAGCGGAAACAGAAAGCCTAAAAACGACATGGCGACAAATCCGGCCAGCCGATCGGCGAATACCGAGGCGACACTCCCGACCGGGCGTCCGCTCCGGCGGCCAATGTCTGCCATGCGATAGACATCACCGCCAATGTTCGAAGGCAGGAAGAAATTGAAAAAGGACGAAATCCAATGGCTCCGGAACAAGAGCGAAGTCGATATGCAAACCCCGTCCGCTTTCAAAAACAGATTCCATCGTACCGACGAAATCCACATGTTGCCAATCGCAATGGCATAAAAAAACGGCAACACCTCCCACCGGAGATTCCGCAAAGAACCGACAAAGACCTGCAAATCCATCTTCCGGTACAGCAGCCACAGTAACAAAAACGTGAAACCCGCCTTCAGACCAAGTTTCATATACCGCGCACCCGGATTCTTTCCGGTTTCAGCGGGCTCCGGCCCTTTCTGTGCGTTCCGGCTTTCTACACAATCGTTCGCAACTGCCATACGTTCTCCGGCAATCTCGCTATTCTGCGTCTTTCTTTCCTTGCGCCAAGGATACCAGATAACGTCCGTATTCGTTTTTGGACATGGCACGACCCGCTTCCAGCAGATTTTCTCTTGTCACCCAACCATTCAAAAAAGCAATCTCCTCCAGGCAGGCAATCTTGAGCCCTTGGCGATTCTGGATCGTTTCCACAAAATTCGAGGCTTCCAACAGCGAACGGTATGTTCCCGTGTCAAGCCAGGCAACACCGCGCCCCAACAAATCGACTTTCAATTTTCCGGCGTCCATGTAAATCCGAAGCAAATCCGTTATCTCCAACTCGCCACGCTTGCCGGGCCGGACCCGGCGCGCATATTCGACGACATTCGAATCAAAGAAATAAAGCCCCGGAATCGCATAGTCCGTTTTCGGATGCTCCGGCTTTTCTTCCATGCCGATGACATTGCGTTTTTCGTCAAACTCCACAACGCCATACCGCTCCGGATCGTTGACGCGACAGCCGAAAATATGCGCACCGTCATCGGCGGTCTTCATCGCCCGCCGGAGCGAAGCCCGAAAACCCGAGCCAAAGAAGATGTTGTCGCCAAGAACCAAGGTGCAAGCATCGCCATCAATGAAATCCGCACCCAGCAAGAAGGCCTGCGTCAATCCCTCGGGCCGCGGCTGCTCGCAGTATTCGAACCGGACGCCGAATTGCTCGCCCGTTCCCAGCAACCGCTTGAAATTCGGCAAGTCCGCCGGCGTGCTGATGATTAGAATGTCGCGGATTCCCGCCAACATCAATACCGAAATCGGATAGTAAATCATCGGCTTGTCGTACACCGGAAGAAGCTGTTTGCTCACGGAATGCGTGATGGGATACAGACGGGTTCCGGAACCTCCGGCTAAAACAATTCCTTTCATGAAATGCCCCCTATTTCGATTGGTATGCACAAAAAAAATCAAAAACAAATGGCCAAGGTTGACCGCTAATACTGGCGCTCGTATTCGCCGCTGCCAATCCGCTTGAGCTTCGAAAAACCCGCCGCCTTTGCGCGATCGTCCAGCGCGGCTTCGCTGCGGCCGAGATTCGGTGCACTGATGACACGCTCCACCTTCGCACCACAGGACGGACAGACTTTTACCGGCTCGTCCCGCAACGATTGCAAGAGATCAAATCCGGCACGGCACTGCGCACATCCCTTCGATGGCTCACAGGCTTCGTAGGTATAGATGGGCATCGTGTTACCTCTCCAAAGCTTCCAAAAGTTCTTCCCCTGTCTTTTTTTCCTTTTCCGGCAGAATCAAGGAAAGCGATAGATTGTCCGGACGAAACAGGTTCGCGGCAAATTCATGCAACGACTTCGGCGTCACCGCCCGCAAACGCTCGCATATCTCGTCCGTTGATTCGACACGCCCCAACAGACGGGTTGCCGTCGAAATCTGCCTCATTTGCGATAACGAGGATTCCCCGCTGATGCGGCTTGCCCCAATGCAACGGGAAAGCACCTGGTCAAACTCTTTCGCCGAAACCGGTTTATGACAGACCGCCTGCAACTCTTTCGCAAGCAGACGCATCGCCTTTTTGCTCCCTTCCGGATTGAAAGCCGCAAAAAACTGGAACGTCCCGCAATCCGACAGGCTCATCGGTAGGCAACTCACCGTATACGCCAATCCGGAACGCTCCCGTAAACTCTGGAAAAGGCGTGAGGAGGACGAGCCTCCCAACAACATCGCCAACAACGTCTGCTCCGCCCGCTGTTTGTCAGAATATGGAATCGAGCGAAATGTCAAAATGGTCTGGACTTGCGTCGCATCCCTCCGCTCGCAGAAAAGTTTCGGCATCGGCGGAGGATTCCGGATTCGCCGATAACCGGGAACAGCTCCCGGCGGCAATTGCTCCAAAAAGGGGCGGACCATCTCGACAAATCGCGCATGCTCGATTTTTCCGGCCGCTGCCACAAGAACCCCGCCGGCCGTGTAGTGCGATTGACGATAGGCATGCAGCTTCTCCGCTGTCGCTTCCGCCAACACCTCGCGCGAGCCAAGAATCGGACGCCCCAATGCATTCCCGGGCCAAGCGTTTTTCCACGCCTGATCGTTCAAATAATCGGCGTCATCATCGTGACTCAAACTCATTTCGGAAAAGACAACCTTCCGCTCCAGCTCCAATTTCTCCTGATCAAATACCGGATGCGTAACCATGTCGGTCAACACGTCCAATGCCACCGACACCCCGTCAAACGGAACGACCGCAAAAAACTGCGTCCACTCCAGCGATGTATACGCATTCAATTGCCCGCCAATCGATTCAATCGGTTGCGAAATGGCTTTCGATGACGGATATCGCTCGGATCCTTTGAAGAGGAGATGCTCCAGGAAATGGCTGTATCCCTGCTCCGAAAGCTTCTCATGACGAGATCCTACCCCGAAATCGATGCAAACCGACACGCTTTCAACCGAATCCATTTGCGAAGTGACAACGCGACTCCCATTCGGGAAACTTGTTTGTTGTATTTTTCCGATCATGTTCGAAATACTACCATCTTCCCGCAGGATTCGACAACCTTCATCCAAAAATCTCCTTTTCCCATCCCCGCTTCCTCTCGCCGTGCGACATGGCGCACACACACCGCATACGCAGCCGACGCCGTGTGCGGCTTCGCCCCCTGCACACGAGAACGTTTTACTTGCCGCAGTCCCGGCCGCGGCATGTGCGCGGCTGAACTGCGCACCACCACCCCCGACAGCGGTTGCGCACCGCCATCGCACACCTTATCCCGGTTTTCGGGGTGAATTTTCCCGAAAACAAGTCAATTCCTTGCAAACAAAGGTATAATGACATTTTCTCCGTATCGCAAAATGCCGCAGCCTTTTTCAAGTGCCGAGGGGACAGGAAATGTTTTCAGATCGGATGGATTTTTGGGGTTCGATGGGGCAAGATTGCGTGAAAACTGTCCCAAAGGTCCCATCCGTCCCAGTTGTCCCAATCTTTATCCGCAGAAAATCACAAAGATCAGGAGGACTCGGCGAGGGCGCGCGAGCGTGCGGAATGGCGAGCGCGAATCGGTTCGCACGGGTGTATGCGGGACCCCATGAGATGAAATGTATCCTCGTATTGCCGAATCCTTAGGGGAGTTTCCTCTCTCCTTCGCCATCTTGCCCGTGGTGGCGCGCCACCGCAAAAACAGATTGTCGCTTTCCACAAATTGTGATATTCTTCCCGTGTTGTTTACCCCTTTTGCAGTACAACCTTTTTACAAAAGTTCAACATGGCTACTAAGTACAAAGTTGCCGCCCAAATGTTCGGCTTCCGAGATTATCTCAAAACACCCGAAGATATCCTCAAAACGCTGAAACGCGTCAAGAAAATGGGATACGACTATGTCCAGATTTCCGGCTTTCCGGGCGATATCGACATGGCCGATGTCAAAGCCCTCTGCGACAAGGCAAAGGTAACCCCGATCGGCGCCCATATTTCGCTTCCCCAATTCCGCGAAAATACCCAAAAGGTCATCGATGACTGCAAGAAACTCGGCATCTCCTATGTGGCCATTCCTTGGCTCAATGCCGCAGATATCAAAACGCTCGCCGACTGGAAGAAGCTTTTCAAGGAATTCGAAGGCTATGCGACGGATTTCGCCAAACAGGGAATCCATGTCCAGTACCATAACCACGATTTCGAATTCGAAAAGTTTGGAATCAAGTGCGGCAAGGGCGGCACCACCATCCTTGACATGCTCTACGAAAATACCAAGATTCTGCAAGCCGAACTCGATCTCGGTTGGTGCGCCCGCGGCGGTTACAACCCCGTGAACTGGGTCAACAAGGTCGCCAAGCGCATGGATCAAGTACATTTCAAGGATTGGGGCATCTACAACCGCAAACCCGAATTCCGCGCCCTCGGCGAAGGCTCGATCGATTGGCCGGACATCATCAAGGTCTGCAAGAAAACGGGCGTCAAGGACTTTATCGTCGAACAGGATTCCTGGATCGCAACCGGAAATCCCTTCGTCGAATACAAGATTTCCCGCGAATACCTCGCCGGCCTCGGCCTCTAAATTCATTCCATCTTTCCGAATCCGTCCCCGTTGCACTTCCCCAAAACGGAAGTCCCCGCGAGAGTCATTTTTTCGGAACAGGGCTGACGGGTACTTCACCCGTCGGCTCTTCTTGTATGGAATACGCCCCCGTCACTCTTCGTCCCCCCCCCCTTTTTTCGCGGCCTTTTGTCGTGAATATCATCACCCGCTATCTGCTTCGCCAATTCATCGGCCCGCTGTTCGTTTGCCTTGTCACGTTCAACGGCGTCTTCATTTTGTTCGATCTGTTCGGACAGCTTTCGCGCTTTATCGAAGCCGATCTGCCTTTCGGCAAGGTGCTTCTCTACTACGCGGGTGTCATTTGCATGTATTCACACTGGTTCCTCCCCGCGTCCTGCATGCTGGCCACCCTCTACTCGATGTGGCAACTGTCGCACCACAACGAACTTACCGCCATGCGCGCCAGCGGCATCAGCTTCCACCGCCTCACTTTCCCGTTTTTCTTTGTCGCACTCATCGTCGGCATCCTCGATTGGTCGACCGCCGAATACTTGACCCCGGGATTGGCCGCCTGGTCGGATAAAATGAAAAGCAGCCAATTCAAAGCCGCCGACCACGAGCGCACCGAAAATCTCCTCTTCGTGACCGAAAAGCGCCGCTGGAAATTCGCCTCCGTCGACGCATCCAACGAAGCCGGATTCGCCAATGCGCAGACAAATGTCGTGATTACGCAGGAAATCGACGAAACGCAATCCTCCGTCATCAACGCCGATTCCGCCCGTTACGCCGACGGCATCTGGTGGCTATCCAACCCAACCTTTACGGCTGTCACCTCGAATGGCGATTTTATCTCGGAAAATACCGCAGAGACGACCGGTCCTTCCTCCGGCAAAAAATCGATCCCCTCCTTCTTCCCTTTCCCGGAATTTACCGAAACACCTCACGATATGCTCCTGGCAAACCGCGACTGGATGTACCTCGGCTCCACCGATATGTACCGCGTCATCCGCAAAACGGGCGGCAACAACGAAAAATGGGTCGATTTTTGGTATAGTTTGGCCGCGCCGTGGACTTGCATCGTCATTACCCTTTTCGCAATCCCCGCCGGCATCACCGGCGCCCGCCAAAGCATCTTCCGCGGAATCGCCTTGACTTTCGCGATTTTCTTTATCTTCTACGGCGTTACCCTTTCTCTTCAGTTTTTCGGCCAGCATGGATACCTTCCGGCCTTCCTCGCGGCATGGATTCCGAATTTGGCGTTCCTCGCGATCGGACTGAATCTCTACCGCCGGCTGACCTGATTTCTTCCCATTTTTCCTTTTTGTTCACTCCCTCTTTTCATCTTTCCCTCCTATGCGCTACTGCAGTACCCGTGGTCAAGTTTCCGATATTCCCTTCCAAGACGCCGTTCTCATGGGACTCGCCCGCGATGGCGGACTCCTTCTTCCGGAATCTTTTCCGGACGTAACCGATCGTCTGGAAGACTGGAGCCAAAAATCCTATACCGATCTCGCATTCGAGGTGATGCGTCTTTTCTGCGACGACATCCCCGATGACGATCTTCGCCACATCATCGCCAAATCCTACGAACGCTTCCGCCCCGTTTCCGAAACGGCCGGCAATGCGGATCCTCAAATCATCCCCGTTCGCGATGTCGGCCCCGTACACCTTCTCGAACTCTTCCACGGTCCGACCTACGCATTCAAGGATGTCGCCCTCCAATTCCTCGGCAACCTGTTCGAGTATATTCTCGGAAAACAAAAAAGCGAACTGAATATTGTCGTCGCAACATCCGGTGATACCGGATCCGCTGCAATCCACGGCGTGCGCGGCCGCAAGAATATCCGCATCTTCGTCCTTCATCCCGCCGGCCGCGTCTCCCCCGTGCAGGAAATGCAGATGACGACCGTCCTCGATCCAAATGTCTTCAATATCGCCCTCGATGGTACGTTCGATGACGCACAGTCGATCGTCAAAGGACTTTTCCGCGATCTTCCGTTCAAGGACGCGCTCCATCTCGGCGCCGTAAACTCCATCAACTGGGCCCGCATCCTCGCGCAAGTCGTCTACTACTTCCATGCCGCATTCCGCGTCATGAAACGCACCGGAGCCAAAAAGGTCTCTTTCTCCGTTCCGACCGGTAATTTCGGCGATATCTTTGCCGGCTATACCGCCGCCAAAATGGGGCTACCCATCGATAAACTCATTCTGGCAACCAACGAAAACGACATCCTTTCCCGCTTCTTCAATACGGGTTGCTACAGCCGCGGTTCCGTCGTGCCGACACTCTCCCCTTCGATGGATATTCAGATTGCCTCCAACTTCGAACGCTGGCTCTTCCTCCACGCACAGGGAGACGCCGCGCAAGTCCGCACCTGGATGGAAACGTTCGCAAAATCCGGTGAAATCAAAATCGATCCGCTCCCCGGATCCGACTCCCTCGATCCTTGGCTCTGCGCCGGACGGGCTGATACCGAACAGACGCTCGAGACCATCCGCAAATTCAGCGAGCAGTACGGCTACACGCTCGACCCCCATTCCGCTGTCGGCGTATCCGTTGCCCTTGCCAAGAAAACCGATTCCCCGGTCGTCTGCCTCTGCACCGCTTCCCCCGCCAAATTCCCCGATGCCGTCATTCGCGCAGCCGGTGAAAAGGCCGCCGTCAGCGAACCCGGAATCGAAGCCCTCAAGGGTCTTCCTTTCCGCAAATTCCCCCTGCCAAACGAAATCAAAAAGGTCGCCGATTTCGTTGCCGAACACTGCCACGACCCCTCTTCGATTGTCCGGTAATGTTCAATTATCATACCCATACATTCCGTTGCAAACATGCGAGCGGAACCGACGAACAATACGTCACATCCGCCATTCAGGCCGGTTTCACCACGCTGGGCTTCGCCGATCATTGCCCTTGGCGCTTCGAAGACCGACATGTTTCTGTTATGCGGATGTTGCCGGAACAACTTGAGGACTACTACCTCTCGATTGCTTCTCTTCGCAATCGGTATGCCGGACAAATTCGTATCAAGATCGGCCTCGAATGCGAATTTTCCCCTCTGGCCGCCAAGGCCCACGACGAGCTTCTTTCGTCCGTCCCCCTCGATTATCGCATCTTGGGCCAACATTTCCTGGCTCCCGAAAAGGAACTTCTCTCCGTCGTCCAGCCCACGACAGAGGAGAAAAATCTCGCCTTCTATGTCGATACCTGCATCGAAGCCCTTTCCACCGGAAAGTACCTGTATATCGCCCATCCCGATGTGATGAACTTTGTCGGGAATGCCGCTATCTACAAAAAGCATTATTCTAGACTCTGCCTCTTCCTCAAGCGGAAAAACATCCCGGCTGAAATCAACCTCGGCGGCTTGTCGACAGGTCGTTACTATCCCAATCGCCGTTTTCTGGAAATCGCCGCCGAATGCGGTTGCTCCGCAGTTATCGGCTACGACGCCCATTCTCCGGATTCTCTTACGAATCCCAAATTCGCCAATCTGGCAAGAGACCTCGCCTCCGAATATTCCCTTCCCATCATCGACGCACCTCTGCTCTAGCCGCCGCGCCTTCTCCGACCTCGTTTGTTGACGCGTTCCACCGCGCATGATAGATTTTCCAAGACTTTTTATTTCATAAACGGAAGTTTGCATGAAATCGATTAAAGGTACCCAAACCGAAAAAAATCTCCTGACTAGCTTTGCCGGTGAATCGCAAGCCCGCAATCGCTACTCCTTCTTCGCCTCCCAAGCGAAAAAGGATGGCTTTGTTCTCGTTTCCGCCGTCTTTGCCGAAATCGCCGAACAGGAAAAGGAACATGCAAAACGGATGTTCAAATTTCTCGAGGGCGGGTCCTTTTCCATTACCGCAACCTTCCCCGCAGGCGTAATCGGCTCTACAGTCGAAAATCTCATGGCCGCCGCTGCAGGGGAAAACGAAGAGTGGTCTGCCGCCTATCCGGCAATGGCAAAAACCGCCGAACAAGAAGGCTTTCCCGAAATCGCCGCCATGTACCGCATGATCAGCGTGGCCGAAAAGTACCACGAAGAACGATTCCGCCGACTCTGCGCCCGAATCGAAGACGGTACCATGTTCCGCAATGGAACCCCAATCGTTTGGCGTTGCCGGAACTGCGGCTTTGTCTGCGAGGCCCCCGAAGCCCCCGAATCGTGCCCCGCTTGCGCACATCCGCGCGACCACTTTGAACGACTCAACGAAACCTTCTGAAATACAACCCCCTGCCCTCGAAAAACCGATGCGTATCGCTGGCGGAACTCTTCGGGGACGCATCGTGCGGACCCCTTCCTCGGAAATCCTCCGTCCCACGCAAGATGCCGTGCGTGAGGCCGTCTTTTCCATGCTCGCAAAGGTGCTCCCGGATGCAACCTTTCTGGACCTTTACGCGGGAACAGGCGCCGTTGGAATCGAAGCGTGGAGCAGGGGCGCAAAATCAATCGTCTGGATCGAAAAAAATCCACGCGTCTTCCGCCTGCTCGAAAGCAACTGCAAAACGCTTCTCCCCCCCGACGTCCTTTCCGGCCGCACCCTCCTTCACGCCGATGCCATGCAGTGGCTCCGGCACCCGACCATCCCCGGAAAAAGTGTCGATATCGTCTTCGTCGATCCTCCGTATGTGATTCAGGAGGGTGATGACGACGGAATGTCCGATCGTCTGGAACGCCTCGTCCAATCCGGCATTCTCGCCCCGCACGCCTTCCTCGTTGTCGAACAGCGCGCCCATACCCCCATTCCGTCCAATCCCGCATTCGAATGCATCGCACAACGGCGCTACGGGCATACCGCCATTTCCATCTTTCGCTTCCGGGAGCCTTCCGCGCCCCCCGCCGAAAACAAATAGCCCCCAAAAACGCGGCGCTACGCCTGTCTGTCTTTTTTTCGTATGGCCTCTCCCAGCAACATCGTCTATCCCGGAACTTTCGATCCCCTGACCCTCGGGCATCTCGACCTGCTCGAACGGATCAGCGGTCTTTTCGACAATGTCGTTCTCGCAATCGCCGGTTCCTCCTGGAAACCCGGCGCCCTCTTCTCTTGCGAGGAACGGATCGCCATGGCACGCGAAGTCGTACAGGACTTGCCCAATGTCACCGTCGAACCAATGTACGGAATGCTGGTCGATTTCTGCCACGAACGCGGTATCCGTGTCGTCTTGCGCGGCTTGCGCGCCTACAGCGATTTCGAATACGAATTCCAAATGGCGCTGACCAACCGCAAACTGGCCCCCGATATCGAAACCCTCTTCTTGATGCCGCGCGAAGACCATAGCTACGTATCTTCTTCCACTGTGCGCGAAATCGCCTCCTACGCCGGAGACACCTCCCTCTTTGTACCCCCCGCCGTCCAACGCTACATCGAACGGCGAATCGTGCTCAACCGCTTGAACCAACATCTGAAACCGGCCGGGCTCACGAATCCGCCCATTCCCAAAACATGATTCTCCCTGTTTCAAAACTCTCCGAAACCGGTGTCCTCGTCGAGGGCGATATTCCCCTCGAGGTGCTCGATTGGCCCAATTCCCAAGACGGCATCATACACCCCGCATCTCCCCTCCATTACAAACTGGAGGCAAAACGGTTCGGAACCGAATTGCTCGTGCAAGGCTCCGTCGATGCCCGTTTCGCCGGAATTTGCTGCCGCTGCGGAGGGCCTCTCGATCGCCGCTACGACGAAACAGTGGTCTACTCGCAGGAATTGACCCCGGAAATGACAGAAGTTGACTTGACTTCTGAGCTCCGAGACGCTATCCTTCTTGCCCTACCGAACAACCCTGTCTGCTCTGATGATTGCGCGGGTCTCTGCCCCCGTTGCGGAAAACGCCTCGCAGATGGGCCTTGCTCTTGCTCTGAGACGCAGGAAAAGACCCCATGGGATGTCTTGGACAACCTCTCCCGCAAAGAATGAGTTTTCCCCATCCGGTCCCCTCCTTTCTCCCCTTTCCTAACTAAACACTTAACGAAGTTGAGGTCAAAATGGCCGTCCCAAAACGCAAAAAATCCAAGATGCGCATCCGTATGCGCAAAGCCCAAAAGAAGGCTACCATCGCTTCCACGAGCACCTGCCCCAATTGCGGAGCTCCCGTTCAAACCCACCGCGCTTGCCCCAATTGCGGAATGTACCGCGGCCGCAAGGTTTTGAATGTGGCTGTCGAAGCCTAAGCAAAGGCGTTTTTGACCCATGAGCGACATTCGCATCGCAATCGATGCAATGGGAGGCGACAAGGCTCCCTATGAAATTGTCAAGGGTGTCGTCGAAGCCTCTCGGGCTTGGCCCGAATTGACGCTCGTCCTCGTCGGTAATCAAGATGTCATCTCCCGCGAGCTTGCAAAATACAATGCAAGCCCGTCGGAGAAACTTCAGGTTTTTCACACCTCGGAAACCATCGAGATGTGCGAGCCGCCCGCTCAGGCTGTTCGCACGAAGCGCGACTCCTCCATCAACCGCGGCATGGAATTGCTGCGCGACAAAAAGGTCGATGCCTTCCTTTCCGCCGGCTCTACCGGCGCAATGGTCGCCGCCGCCATCTTGATCGCACGCCGCTCTCCGGCCGTGAAACGCCCCGCCATCGGAACCGTGTTTCCAACAATGGGACGCCCCGTCTTGTTGCTGGATGCCGGCGCCAATACCGATTGCGGGCCGACCGAACTCGAGCAGTTTGCCATCATGGGATCAATCTACTCCCGCGCCGTTCTCGGAAACGACAACCCCGAGGTCGGTCTCCTCTCCATCGGTGGAGAAGATTTGAAGGGTAACGACGTCACCAAGGAAACCCTCGAAAAACTTCGCGGAAACAAATTCCTCAACTTCCGCGGAAATGTCGAAGGACATGATCTTTTCGAAGGAAAAACCGATGTCGTCGTTTGCGATGGTTTTGTCGGTAATGTCGTTCTCAAAACCATCGAAAGCGAAGCCCGCGCAATCGTCTATATGCTCAAAAAGGCTTTCACCAAGAATCCGCTCCGGATCTTGGGTGCCCTTTTGCTCCGGGGTGCTACCAAGGAACTGAAAAAGACCATGGACCCGGAAGTCTATGGCGGAGCTCCTCTCCTCGGCGTAAACGGCACGGTGATCATCACCCATGGCGCTTCTTCCCATCGCGCAATCTACCATGCTGTCCGCGTTGCAGCCGATTGCGTCCGCAAAGGTGTCGCGGAAAAAATCACAGGCAACCTCGCCGAACTCAAGAAAAGCCACACCGACGGTCTCTTCTAATCCCCGTTCGACGGACGAAACGCTTCCACGATTTCTCCCCTCTTCCCGTTTCAAATGAACTCCGCTTCCGATACTCCACGCCGCGCCGTTATTACCGGAACCGGCTCCTATTTGCCGGAAAAAACACTGACAAATGACGATCTTTCCAAAATGGTCGACACGTCCGATGCTTGGATCTACCCAAGAACCGGAATCCGTGTGCGCCATCTCGCCGCCAAGGAAGAGTCCGTCTCCGATATGGCCGCCATCGCTGCGAAAAAAGCCTTGGAAGCTGCTCATGTCAGCCCGGAAGAAATCGATCTCCTCGTCCTCGCGACCATTACGGCAGATTCTCCCCTGCCCGCGACTTCCTGCATCGTGCAGACGAAGGCCGGCTTGACGAATGCAACCTGCTTCGATATCTCCGCCGCTTGCTCCGGTTTCATTTATGCACTTGATGTCGCAAAGCAATTCATTCTCGCCGGATCCAAGAAAAAGGTGCTCGTCGTCGGTGCTGAGAAAATGAGCGCCATTACCGATTGGACGGATCGCACAACTTGCATCCTCTTCGGAGATGGTGCCGGCGCAGTTGTCCTTGAGGCAAAGGACGATGCCGACTCGAATGACGGCATCTTGACGTCCGAAACGGGCACGGACGGCTCCCTCGCTCCCCTTCTCTTCATCGAGGCCGGTGGCTCTTCCATGCCGGACACCCCGGAAACCCTTGCCGCCGGAAAACAGTACTTGAAAATGGACGGCCATACCATCTTTCGCCATGCCGTCCGGAATATGGCCAATATCGCCGCCAAGGCAATTGAAAAGGCCGGCCTTACACCGGATCAAATCGATTGGATTGTTCCGCATCAGGCCAATATGCGCATCATCCAGGCCGTCGCAAAGTTCCTCGGCGCTCCCATGGAAAAAATGGTTTCGACCATCGAGAACACCGGCAATACAACCGCCGCTTCCATTCCGATCGCCCTCGATTCCGCCGTTCGCGACGGCCGGATTCAAAAGGGGCAAACCGTCCTCTTCGTTGCTTTCGGAGCCGGTTTGACATGGGGCGCAACAGTTGTCCGCATGTAACTTCCTTCCCCAATATCACACCTCAAAAGAAAGGACGCAATCCCATTGTGTCCTTTCTTTTTCCTTTTTTTTGAAGCTTCAGGCATAAGTGTGGGTCAATCCGTGCTGCATAACTTCATTTTGCCCCCTGTGTTTGTCGGCGCATTCCGCTTTCTGCCGGGCCGCGGAATTTCTATCGACGAGCAGAACAGCATGACAAGGCTGATCATCGTGTCGATGTTGCGGAACCCGTAAGCAATTCTGGGCAGCAATTTGATCTTGTTGTTCGTCGCCTCAATCCGTGCGTTGCTCAAGCCGAAGCGAATCGTGTTGAGGATGTGTTCCCGATGCCGTCGTATCCTTCCGCTGAAGTTCGACGAACGCCGCGATCCGGCAGTGTTGTGCGCTTCCTGATCCATTTGTCGAGATACTCTTCGGCAAGGTCGGGATCCTTGAGCGTGAAGACGGCCTTGACCATCCATGCCGCCGAGAACGCGAAATCGGTCGTGAAGCGCGATCCTGGCTTCGCCCACAGGACGCCTGCGGTCGCCACGCCGTGCTCCAGGGACAGTACACGCGAGGAACCTGGGCGCCGATCCTTACGGCGACGGGTCCTAAGTCCATGCTGCGTCAGAACGCCTCGTCGCAGACAGAATCGTAAACGTGACATTTTCTTCCGCATACGGGGCACTTCCACCGGGCCTTCCTGCGGATGTGGACATGCACGACGAGCGAAGGTTCGCCCTGTGCGTTTTCGCCGAAGTCGAAGGCGTCGACAGTCGCCCCATTGATATGGAGGAGATTCTTCAGTAAACGATTGGCCGTCATCCGATGTTCCTTTCTGTAATTGGGTGTTTAGCAACGAACATGATTGGGAATCGGAAGACTTTTTGCAAGGTGCAGAATAGACCGAACTTCAGTCAACTCGTCGCGCCTCTGCTCTATGCCGCGCGTTGCAAACATTCCGCGCTACGCGCTCCTTGTTCACAACGCTTTCCGCCTTAACAAGGGGCAAACAACCCCACACTTATGCCTGAAGCCTTTTTCCCAGTATCTCCGGTCCATTCGTATGCAGACATTCCATTTTCCCGCTTCTTCCGGTTTGTGTAAATAGCGAACATCGAAGAAAAAACAAACAAAAACTTGAAATGATCATTCGTGCTCCGCCACCCCGCACACAGCCCTTCTCCTCGAAAACCAAAAAAACGATGTGTTCCTATCCATCCCGCCCCGTCGTTCTTTGTGTCCCTTGTGTTCTATTTCGCGCACCATCGTAATCTTGTCAATCTGTAAATCCTGTCTAAAACGCTCCCACTCCCGCCCCACTGGCTGTCGGGCCTCCCGGCACAACCCGCCCCCGGACGACATCTTGCGGGCTAAAGCCAAAAATGGTTTAATTGCTCGCATTGCAATTAGGGGCTCGACAGAAGTTCTCCCGCCCCTCCCGTTCTCCTGCTATTACCCAGAATTTCCACTGTCATGCGCTGGTCCAAATCTCTCATTGCAACCCTCCGCGAAGATCCTCAAGAAGCCGAAATCATTTCGCATAAACTCCTCGTCCGGGGCGGTTTTCTGGTTAAACTTTCCGGTGGCCTTTATTCCTTTTCGCCGCTCGGTGTCCGCGTTCTCCACAAAGTGGAACAGATTATTCGCGAAGAAATGGATCGCGCCGGCGCAAATGAAGTCCTCTTCACGGCTCTCCAGCCAATCGAACTGTGGGAAAAGTCCGGACGCGCCAACTTGATGGGCAAATCCATGTTCACGCTCAAGGATCGCGCCGATCGCACAATGGTTCTCGGCCCCACCCATGAAGAAGTCGCCACCGATTATGTGACGCACCTGATCAATTCCTATCGGCAACTCCCTTGCACCATCTATCAAATCCAAACCAAATTCCGCGATGAGATTCGCCCCCGTTTCGGTTTGATCCGCGCCAAGGAATTCATCATGAAGGATGCCTATTCCTTCGATATCGATTCCGACGCCGCCAACGAATCCTATCAGCGTATGTACGATGCCTACTTGCGGATTTTCAAGCGGTGCGGTCTGGCCGCCCATCCCGTCGAGGCGGATACCGGCGCCATCGGCGGAAACCATTCGCACGAATTCATGGTTCTTTCCGAAACGGGCGAAGACGGAATCTTGCACTGCCCGAAGTGCCACTACGCCGCCAATCAAGAGCGCGCAGAACGCACGCCCGCACCGCATCCTTTCACGACCGCTTCCGGCCAACCTCGCGAAAAGGTCGCAACACCGGGCGCCCACTCCGTCGAGGAAGCCGCAACGGCTCTCCAGGTCCCGACAACCCAAATCGTAAAGTCTCTCGTCTATCTGCTCGACGGAAAACCCGTCATGGTACTCGTTCCCGGCACCCGCGAAATTTGCGAATGCAAGGTGCGCCGCATCATCGGCTCGGCCGAAATCGAATTGGCTGATCCCGAAACAACGGAAAAGGTCGCCGGCCCCTTCGGCTCGATTGGCCCAATCGGCGTCTCCATTCCCGTCTATGCGGATATCGGACTCAAGGACGCCCGCGACGTCTGCGTCGGCGCCAACGAGGAAGGCTTCCATGTCCGCCATGTCAATCTCGTCGAAGACCCCGAAATCAAAATCGCCGGTTGGGGCGATTTCATCAATGTCGAAGCCGGCGACCGCTGCCCGCACTGCGGCACCGAACTGGCCCTCGAACGGGGAACGGAAGTCGGTCACGTCTTCAAATTCGGCTACAAATATACCAAATCCTTCAACTCGACCTTCCTGGACGCCGATAAACAATCCAAACTCATGTTCGGCGGGTGCTACGGCATTGGCGTCTCCCGTACGGTCCAGACCATTGCACAACTGAACAACGACAAGGACGGCATCATCTGGCCTGCCTCCGTCTCCCCCTTCCAAGTCGCTCTGCTCGCGCTCGACACAAAGGACGAAACCTGCAGCAAGGTCGTCTCCGGACTGGAAAAAACACTCGAGGAAAACGGCATCGATGTCCTCGTCGACGATCGCGAAGAACGCCCCGGCGTCAAGTTCAAGGATGCCGATTTGATCGGATGCACCGTCCGCGTTGTCGTCGGAAGCAAATCGCTCCAGAAGGGCGGCATCGAAGTTCGCTCCCGCCGGACCGGCGAAACGCAACTCGTTCCCCTCGACAACGCTCTGGAAGCCATTCGCGCCATCCTCAAGCAATAGCCCCCTTTTCCCCGTTTTCTCCTCCTTTGATCCATCGTTCTGATGAAAGAACACGATAACGCCACGCTGACCAAGCATTCTCTCGTCCTTTCGCTTTCCCGGAAGTTCGATATCACTCGCCAAAAGGCCCTTGATATGGTGGAACAAGTCTTCGCCGACATCTCAAAAGCCATCCAAGAGGGACGACATTGCGAATTCCGCGACTTCGGCTCCTTCACCGTTTCCGTCCGCAAACCCCGCATCGGACGTAATCCTCATAAGCCGGAGGAAACCTACGATATTCCCGTCCGCCGCGGCGTTAAGTTCCGTCCCGGAAAAACACTCCGCATCTTGCTCGCGGAACCTCCCGCAACTCCAGTCGATTCCGGCGAAGAAACCCAAGCCGAACCCGATAAAGAATAGCCTCCGGTTCTTCATCCACCCTTTTTTCTATTCCTCTTATGCCTGACTTCTCTGCTCCGCGCGGTATGCGCGATTTCTATCCGGAAGACATGGTGCTCCGGAACCGGATTTTTGATTCTTGGCGCGCCGCAGCGGTTGCTTCCGGCTTCGAGGCCTACGATTCTTGCGTCGTCGAATCCCTCGAATTGCTGAAACGCAAGGCCGGCGAAGAAATCGTAAACCAGATTTACGCCTTTCAGGACAAGGCCGGCCGCGAAATTGCCCTCCGGGCGGAAATGACGCCGACCCTCGCCCGTATGGTGGCCGCCCGCCAAGGGTCCCTCCGCTTCCCCATCAAGTGGTTTACGATCGCCCAATGCTTCCGCTACGAGCGGATGACCCGCGGCCGCAAGCGCGAACACTATCAGCTGAATCTCGATATCATCGGCGAAGAGTCCGTCTCCGGCGAGGCTGAAGTCATCTATACCGCCATCGCCGCCCTCCGAAACATGGGCGTTCCCGATTCCGCTTACCGCGTCCACCTTTCCAACCGGGCTCTTCTTTCCGAACTCCTGCTCGGACTCAAAATCGAGGAAAAATTCCATCAGGGCGCTTTCATCGCGCTCGATAAACAAGGAAAGATTCCGCGCGAAGAAATCGAACAGATTCTGCGCGAGGAGGGACTTACCGATGAGGCCTGCGCCGCCGCCTTCAATCTGATGGAAATCCGCTCGCTCGAAGAAGCGGAAGCCATCGTCGGTTCCGATTCCCCCTCGATTCGCCGGATTCGCGATCTCTTTGATTTGCTCGAATGCTACGGCGTCCGCGATCAAGTCGTGTTCGATATTTCCGTTGTCCGAGGCCTCTCCTACTACACCGGAATCGTTTTTGAAGCCTTCGATACGCAAGGCGCATTTCGCGCCATCTTCGGCGGCGGTCGCTATGACAACCTCCTGACGACCATCGGCGGAAAACCGACTCCCGCCGTCGGACTCGGTTTCGGCGATGTCGTCATCGGCGAAATCATCCAGGCGCTCCAACTCCCCGATACCCGCCCGCAACCGGAAAATCTCTTCATCGGATATATGCAAGAGGAGCAACGCAAAGCCGCAACCCGGCTCGCCGCTTCCGAACGCGCCAAGGGCAAGATTGTCACACTCCAGCTTCACCCGCAAAAGCCAAAGGCCTTCTTTGCCGCCGCCGGCGAGGCGGCAACCTCCGCCGTCTTTCTCGGACCCGATGATATCGCTTCCGGAAAGGCCCGAATCAAAAACATGAAGACGCGTGAAGAAACCGAGATTCCGCTCGTATGATTGCAATTATTGACTACCATGCCGGCAATTTGACGAGTGTGCGCCTCGCCTTCGAAACCATCGGCGCCCCCGTCGAAGTGACCTCCGATCCGGAGCGGATCCGCCTTGCCGATCACATCCTTTTCCCCGGTGTCGGTGCCGCCGGTTCCGCGATGCAAAACCTTTCAGCCCTGGCACTTGCAGATATCCTTCGCGAACGCATCGCCGCCGGCATTCCTTTCCTCGGAATCTGCCTCGGAACGCAAATTCTCTTCGAAACTTCCGAAGAGGACGGCGGAACGCCGTGTCTCGGTGTCCTCCGTGGCTCCGCCAAACGATTCCATCCCCGCACACACGCCGACAAAATTCCGCAAATCGGTTGGAACCAGGCAAAACAGATGCGCCCTCATCCACTCCTTTCCGGAATCCCCGACGAGAGCGATTTCTACTTCGTCCACTCCTACTATCCGGCTCCCGCCAATCCGGAGGACGTCATTTGTACAACCGAATACGCCGGGACCAACTTTGCCTCGATGGTTGGCCGGAACAATATGGCGGCAACGCAGTTCCACCCCGAAAAATCAGGAAAAACCGGACTTCAGCTCCTCTCCAACTTTGTTCGTTGGGACGGAACCATTCACTAGTCTTCCCTTCTCCTCGCGACCCGCGCATTCCCCGTGGCCGTGCTCCACACCATTCCGCACCCTCCCGACCCCGTGGCGGCTCGGAAGGATGTTTGGCTGTCGGGACTCCCGACCCGTGGCGGCTCGCTACAAGGCTACGATTTCTT
>JBJEVW010000256.1:18730-36433 GCA_051884735.1 Kiritimatiellia bacterium
TTTGGCTGTCGGGACTCCCGACCCGTGGCGGCTCGCTACAAGGCTACGATTTCTTGCGCAAAAGCGGTACGATGTCAATTACATTCGCCCACTCGGCATCAGGGTCGGCCGAGATTTCCGCAATCTTGTTCTCCAATTGCTGCCAGAGGGGATCGTATTCGTACAATTCGTAACTGTGCCCCCAAAAATAGAAAACACCGGTCTTCTTTGCCGCTTCATACCGATCCCAAAAATCACGTGCCATGAAATGGCAGTTGCTGGAAAGCGCAAGCGGTTCCGCACAGTCCGTAATGTCGGTAGCATTGTTCGTCGTGCGACCGTATGCAAATCCATGCTCGCGCAACAACGCAATCGTCGCCGGTGTCGAAATTCCACATGGCCAGGCAAAGCCCAGACAAGGATGCTGCACGACATCCTCGCAAAAATGGCGGGCATCAAGCGCAGACCGGATCCACTCCGCATCCGGACACTGCCCCGGAAGTTCGTGCATCCAGCAATGGGATGCCAACTCGAACCCTTCGTAAATCTCGGCAACATCCTTCTGGGAAAGCTTCGCCGGAACAAATCCGTTGTAGCATCGCAGATGCTCGCCGGGAGCAATCCAACGATTCGTGCCGCGCTTCTCCGGATGCATCAGCCCGGGATTCAAATTGAAGGTGGCTTTGGCGCCATGCCGACGGAAAATCTCCGTGAGCCGGATGTCATTCACGGGAGCATCATCCCAACAGGTAACTACTTTCATGGCTAAAAACGCAAAATGCGCTATCGGTTTGAATGGGTTGGTTCCGGTTCGTAGACGAGAGCCGCCGCATAGGCGCCGTCGCATCCCGAATCCGGTGGTATAAGTGCAGAATCTTCCGCAAGGCGGAAATCGGAATGGGTACGCAAGAAGGCCTGCACAATCTGTCGGTTCTCTTCCGGCTCGATGGAACACGTGCTGTAGACCAGACGGCCGCCCGGTGCCAATAGAGTGGCGAGATTCTCCAGAATCGCCGCTTGCACTTCCGTCAACTCGGAGAGACGCTTGGCATCGAAACGCCAACGCGCATCGACTCTGCGGCGCTGCACGCCCGTGTTGCTGCACGGAACATCGGCCAAAATGCGGTCAAACCGCTTGCCGTCAAAATCGGCCAAGCGGACCCGCTTTGCATCCCCTTTTCCGGCCCGGATGAAGCGATCGAGACGAAATCGCCGGAAGTTCTCGCGCATCAACGCAACACGATCCGTCCAGCAATCCATCGCAATCAACTCCCCCGTGCGAGCCATGAGCGCGGCAAGCTGAATCGTCTTTCCGCCCGGTGCCGCACAAGCATCCAACACACGCTGCCCCGGATGGACGTCCAAAAGCCGCACCGCCTCAAGCGTCGCGGGATCTTGAATGCTGAATAAACCCTCCGAAAAACCCGGCAACTTGTCCACGTGCGAGCCATGCGGAAGACAAAGCGCACGCGTCTTGAACCGGGGATGCAAAGTTGCCTGGACGCCCGCCTCCCGAAAACTCACCAGCAACTCCGCGACAGACGGGTAGCGCGCCTCCCCCGCCGCCTCGCCGGCCGTCACCACCGGATTCGGAAGCGAAAGAACCGTGACCCCCGCCGCCGTATTGTCCCATTTGCAAATGGCCTCGGCACGCTCGGACCCGAAATTTCGGCTCCAGCGCGCCACCTGCTCGTCGGTATGCGATTCGCGTACCGCAAGCGGCGCATCGGATATCATGCGCGCCACCTTGTCCGGATTGCGCAGAAGATTGCGTAACACGGCATTCACAAACCCCGTGCACGAAGCCCCCGAAAGCCTTTTGAGCGCCTCGACCGTCGAGGAAACCCCCGCATAATCGGCAATGTCATCCATCAACAGCAACTGCGCCGCCCCGAGAAACAACGCCGCCCGGACATACGGACGGTCCGGATCGGCCTTGAGAAAGGAATCCGTCACAAAGGAGAGCAACCGGATATTGCGGACCGTCGTGTACACCAAATCCATCACAAAGCCACGGCGAAAGGGCGGGACCCGGCCAAACATCCGGTCCGGAAACGCCTCTGTATTCATCCATTCCTCGAGAATCCGGAGCGCATCCATGCGGGAAAGCGTTCCGTCATCCGCCTTGTCTGCCGGCGAAGTATAGAAAGTTGGTCGAATCTCGGAAGCCGAATAGCGGTTGTCTGTCATGCGGAAATAGAAATAAATGGAAAGAGGAAGACATCAAAACAGATGCCACGGAAAACAAACCGGGTGTCTGCGACCCGTTGCCGGAAAGAAGAAGAAAGAATCCCTTAGCCCTTCCGGACCGGTTTAGTCGCCGCTTTGACGATCGGATCCGGCTGCACATTGTAGACTTTCGAAAACGGCGGCACCGAATGGGTCAACCAGACATTGCCGCCAATGACCGAATCATGCCCGATGCGCGTTTCTCCTCCGAGAATGGTCGCACCGGCATAGACAATCACGCGGTCGCCCACATCCGGATGGCGTTTGATGCCTTTCACCAATTGCCCGTTTTCGTCCTTCGCAAAGGAAAGAGCGCCAAGTGTCACACCTTGGTACAGCTTCACACGCGTACCAATCACGCATGTTTCGCCAATGACAACGCCCGTTCCGTGGTCGATGAAGAAACCCGGACCAATTGTGGCACCCGGATGAATGTCAATTCCCGTCCGCGAATGCGCATGTTCGCTCATCACACGCGGAACCAACGGCACCCCCGCCTTCAACAGGCAATGCGCAATGCGATGGACCGCAATGGCGTAAAAACCCGGATAGGCCAACACAATCTCCATCTCGCTCCGCGCCGCCGGATCGCCTTCATACCCCGCAAGAACGTCCTCGCGCAGCATGTCGCGAATCCCGCTCGTGGAAGCGAAAAACGCCTCGACCATCGCCCGCGCACGCATTTCGCAATCATTCTTGCACGTTTCTTTGCTGCCCGGACAATCCTGATTCTCGCATTCGTACGCAAGTGCACGGAAAATGACGTCCTGCAACGCAAGCGTTGTCGAGGCGACACAGTGACGGCTCTGCGAAACGGCACATTCGGAAGGCAACGACGCATCGATCCCCGCCGAACAAAGCGGGAGCAAAAGCGTTACGAGATTGTCCGTGACGGCATGAATCGCCGATGATGTCGGCATCTCATGCCGCACCGGAACAGCCCCCATGCGACGCCCAATCGGACAAGCCGGCGCCATCATGGAGATTTCCCATTCCGGTAAATTCTGTTGCAGCCATTCTTCACGTGTTTTCATACGTCCGGCAAGTTTACCAAAAGCTTCTTCTACGGGCAAATCAATCACCCGTCTCCCCCGCACGTTTTGCATACCGCCCCGCTCTGTTATGATACGCAATCGCCGAACGGCATAGCTCGGGAGGGACGAGCTTCTGCTCGTCCGCAGCACCCACGCGCGCACGGGTGCATACGAGCCAATTCACAAATACCCGTGCGCTTTGCGGGCGTAATGGCAACATGGCGCGATGATTGGCTGTCGGGATTCCCGGCCCTTTGCGACAAAAAAATCCCGTCCGGGCATGGGCCCGGACGGGATTCGTGAAATACGGAATAACCCGTTTTCAGAAGGCGAAGAATCGGCTTACATCATGCCATCCATGCCGCCGGCAGGAGCCGCGACAGGCTTCTTCTCCTCGGGAATCTCCGTAATCATGCACTCCGTGGTGAGCAGGAGACCCGCAACAGAGGCGGCATTCTGGAGAGCCAGACGCGTCACCTTCGCAGGATCGACAATGCCGTCGGCAATCATGTCGACATACGCATCGGTAGCGGCATTGTAGCCGTTGCCATCCTTTGCGTCCTCGACCTTGGAAACCACGAGAGCGGCTTCCTGACGGCCGGCATTCTCGACGATCTGGCGAATCGGGGCTTCGGCGCAGTTGTAAATGATCTGCATACCGACCTTCTCATCGCCTTCGGCTGCGTCAATCGCCTTCTTCAATGCCTTGCGGCAACGGAGAAGCGCAACGCCGCCTCCGGGAACAATGCCTTCCTCGACCGCTGCACGGGTCGCATGAAGCGCATCGTCAATGCGGTCCTTCTTTTCCTTCATCTCGATCTCGGTGGCAGCACCGACATGGATGACGGCAACGCCGCCGGCGAGCTTGGCAAGACGCTCCTGGAGCTTCTCGCGATCGTAATCCGAAGTCGTCTTCTCAATCTGGTGCTTGATCTCGACAACGCGAGCCTGGATATCGGCCGTCTTTCCCTTGCCTTCGACAATGGTCGTATTGTCCTTGTCGATCGTAACGCGGGAAGCCTGGCCCAAATCCTCGATCTTGACGCTGTCAAGCTTGAGACCGACTTCTTCCGAAATGACCTTGCCGCCGGTGAGGATGGCAATGTCCTGGAGCATGGCCTTGCGACGATCGCCGAAGCCAGGCGCCTTGACAGCGCAGATGTTGAGCGTGCCGCGGAGACGGTTCACCACAAGCGTGGCAAGCGCTTCGCCATCGACATCCTCCGCAATGATCAAGAGCGGCTTGCCGGTCTTGGCAATGCCCTGAAGAACCGGGAGAAGATCCTGCAAAGAAGAAATCTTCTTGTCGTGGATCAGAATGTACGCATTCTCCAAAACGGCTTCCATCGACTCGGGATTCGTGACGAAGTAGGGGCTGAGATAGCCCTTGTCGAACTGCATGCCTTCCACGACATCGAGCGTGGTTTCCATCGTCTTGGACTCTTCGACCGTGATGGTGCCGTCCTTACCGACTTTCTCCATCGCTTCGGCAATCTTGCCGCCGATTTCCGTGTCGCCATTGGCGGAAATCGTCGCGACCTGCGCAATCGCCGTGTGGTTCTTGACCGGCTTGGAAAGCTTGGCAAGTTCCTCGGTGACAACCGCCGTCGCACGATCAATGCCGCGCTTGAGCGTCATCGGATTGGCTCCGGCCGTGACGTTCTTCAGGCCTTCGCGATAAATCGCTTCGCCGAGAAGAACCGCCGTCGTCGTGCCGTCGCCGGCCGTGTCATTCGTCTTGGAGGCGACTTCGCGGAGCATCTGGGCACCCATGTTCTCGAAGGGATCGGGAAGCTCGATCTCCTTGGCGACGGAAACGCCGTCCTTCGTGATGTGGGGAGCGCCGAACTTCTTGTCGATGACGACATTGCGACCGCCCGGTCCAAGCGTGGTCTTGACGGCGCAAGCGAGTTTCTGGACACCCTGGAGGACCGCCTGGCGGGCCTCGTTATCGTACTTGAGCTGTTTAGCAGGCATAATCAATAATCCTTTCCATAAATGTTTTGTCTGTCATTAGGCAAGAACGCCGAGAAGATCCTCTTCGCGGACAATCTGATACGTCTTGTCGCCGACCTTGACTTCGGTGCCGCCGTATTTGGGCATGAGAACCGTGTCGCCAACCTTGACGTCGAACGGAATTTCCTTGCCGTCATCATCGCGCTTGATGCCGACAGCAATGACTTTTCCTTCTTGAGGCTTCTCTTTGGCCGTATCCGGAATGTAGATACCGCCCTTGACCTCTTCTTTGACTTCAGCAGGCTCCACGAGAACGCGGGCACCCAATGGTTTGATATTCATCTGTTTTTTTTCCTTAGGTAATGGATGTGGTTTTGCAAAAATAGGAGATGGAGTGACGCAACCGGTTATTTCTTCGAGTTGTCGTCCATTTCGAAATCGGCATCGACGATGTTCTCGTCTTTGTCCGACTTCTGGCTGCCGGCGGACGCGTTGTTTTGCGGCGGCGGAGGCGTAGCTCCACCTGCGGCATTGGCAACGCTTCCCAACTCGCTCATCAGCGATTCGAGCGCCGAGCTCTTGGCTTTCATTTCCTCGATATTGTCCGTCTTGGCAGCCGCCTTAAGATCCTCGACAGCCTTCTCGATGCGCGTCTTGAGCTCGGCGGGGACCTTCTCCCCCGCTTCCTTGACAGCCCGCTCGACTTGGTAGGCCATGCTCTCGGAACGGTTGCGCTCATCGATGATTTCACGCTGCTTGGCATCCTCGTCCGCATGCGCTTCGGCATCGCGACGCATGCGCTCGATGTCTTCCTGGGAAAGCCCCGAGGAGGACTTGATCGTGATGCGCTGCTCCTTGCCCGTTCCCTTGTCATGCGCCGTGACATTCAAAATGCCGTTGGCGTCAATGTCGAAGGTTACTTCAATCTGGGGAACGCCGCGCGGTGCCGGAGCAATGCCATCGAGCATGAAGTTGCCCAAAAACTTGTTGTCGCGAGCGAATTTGCGCTCGCCTTGGGAAATCTTGATTTCGACCGAAGGCTGGTTGTCCTGCGCCGTCGAGAATACTTCCGATTTCTTGCAGGGAATCGTCGTATTGCGCTCAATGAGCGGAGTGAAAACGCCGCCGAGCGTTTCAATGCCGAGCGAAAGCGGCGTGACATCCAGCAACAGGACATCATGGACATCGCCCTTGATGATGCCGCCTTGAATCGCAGCGCCGACGCCGACCACTTCGTCCGGGTTCACACCCTTGTTCGGCTCTTTGCCGAAAATCTCGCGGGCCATGTCGACAATCTTGGGCATGCGGGTCGAACCGCCAACCATGATGACTTCATCCGGCTTCGTGATACCCGAATCTTCCAAGCACTTCTGGCACGGAATCACGGCGCGCTTGATGGTCGAATCGCACAACTGTTCGAGTTTCGCACGGGTCAAGGTGGCAACCAAGTGCTTCGGACCGGAGGCATCCGCCGTAATGTACGGGAGGTTGATCTCCGTCGTGGAAGCGCTCGAAAGTTCGCACTTCGCCTTCTCGGCCGCTTCCTTCAAACGCTGCAACGCCTGCGTATCGTTGGAAAGATCCATGTGATTCTCGGCTTTGAAGGAATCGACAAGCCAACCGATGATGATGCGGTCGATATCGTCGCCGCCCAAGTGCGTGTCGCCATTCGTCGCTTTCACTTCAAAGACGCCATCGCCAATCTCCAAAATCGAAATGTCGAAGGTGCCGCCGCCAAAGTCGTAGACGGCAATCGTCTCGTTCTTCTTCTTGTCCAAGCCATACGCAAGCGAAGCCGCCGTCGGCTCGTTGACAATGCGGAGAACTTCAAGACCGGCAATGCGACCCGCGTCCTTCGTCGCTTGACGCTGCGAATCGTTGAAGTACGCCGGAACCGTAATCACGGCTTGCGTAATCTTTTCGCCCAAGTAGGCTTCCGCGTCCGTCTTGAGCTTCTGCAGAATCATGGACGAAATTTCGGGCGGCGAATACAACTTGCCATTGATGCTGACGGCTGCATCGCCATTCGGAGCGGCTACGACATCATACGGCACAAGTGCGCACTCGGACGCGACTTCGCTGTACCGACGCCCCATGAAACGCTTGATCGAGAAAATCGTGTTCTTCGGGTTCGTGACCGCTTGACGTTTGGCCGCGGCACCGACAAGGCGTTCGCCCGTTTTCGTGAATGCGACGACAGACGGCGTGGTGCGCGCGCCTTCCGCATTCGGGATGACCTGCGGTTCGCCGCCATCCATAACTGCCATGCACGAGTTGGTCGTGCCAAGGTCGATTCCAAGAATCTTGCCCATTGTAGTATCTCCTGAGTCTGTGATTTGAATTGAAAGGGTTATCGTGCACGTTTCCCCGGATTCAATCCGGACGGCACGCTACAACCTAAGCAATCATCATGCCAACGGATATTTTACTCCTTTGCGACGATTTCCTGTGCAACTCTGTCACACTTTGTCGCATGCTGTGCCAGCTTCCCCTGTGCCAATCCGTTTTCCTTGGCACAACCATCTTCCGCACCTGTTCCGCCGGACGAACCAATCCCGCCCCTCAATCGTTCATCCTTTTGCCTCCATCTTTTGATACACTTGCATCATTATGAAACGTACACTTGCTGTCGGTCATTTTTACAATGAACCATTCCAATCCGCTTGCGCTCCCTGGCTGAACCGTATCGCGGAAGTCTTTTTTGCTTGGCCAGGCGTCTTGTCTTGCCGCCCGGCGCCGGAATTCACCCCGGAGGTACGTGCGCGCCTGCTGTCCGATTTGCATTGGTGCCGCGACAACGGCATCCTCCTCGATACGCTCTTCAATTGCCTGTGCTACGGCGACATCTCCGTCAGCGCCGAACTTGCGGATTTCGTGACCGATACACTCAAGGAAATGGACCGGGAAGGACTCTTCCCCGAAGTTGTCACGACCACTTCCCCCTTTATCGCCTCGATCATCAAGACCCGCTTTCCTTCCGTGCGGATCCGCGCCTCCGTCAATATGCGGATCCACGGCACCATCGGTTTCGAAGCACTTGGCGATACATTCGACGAGTATTACATCTCGCGCGAATACCAACGGAATCTCGACTATGTCGACACTATTGCCAAATGGTGCCATGATCACGGCAAGAAAATCGGCGCACAGGCCAATAGCGGCTGTCTTCGGCAATGCCCCTTCCAGACCTTCCACGACAATCTGCACGGACACAACCGGATTCGCCAAAGCAAGGTCGGCGAACAATTCGATTTCGATATCTTCCGCTGCCGTACCCACTACGTCAAGGAACGCAAACTGATCGATTTTCTCCGGGCGACATGGTTGCGCCCCGAAGACATCCCGCTTTGGGAAGACCGTCTCGACATCATCAAACTCGCAACACGCCGCACGCCCCACCCCACCGAAATCCTCCAAGCATACGCCTCCTACCATTACGATGGCAACCTGATCCGCCTCATGGATCCACACTACGAAGAAGCCTTCGCCCCCGGCATCGTCGACAATTCGCGCTTTCCAAAAGACTGGGCCACAAGCGGAATCGCGGCCGATTGCGCCAACAACTGCCGCAATTGCGGCCGTTGCGAAGCGCTTTGGGAGACCATCTACCATTCGTAACCCGCCCCTTGCCGCGCTCCGTTGCCGGGTCCCGTTGCCGCACCCCGTTGCCGCCCCGTTGCCGCACCCCGTTGCCGCACCGCCGTTGCGGTAGGGCGCGATGTCCCCATCGCGCCGCCGCGCCACAGGCGCGGTGCGCTCCATTGCCGTCCCGCCGTTGCCGCCCCCTCGCCGTTCCCGTGCGCAATCGCAGGGCAGAATGGTGGTGGTAGGGCGCGTTCTCCGGCTGTCAGGCCTCCCGCGCTCCCACGCCGCACACCGTCCCCGCCGCCTCGCACACAACGCTTAGGGTTTTGCCGGGGGCGGGTCCTCCCGCCCCCAACCGCCAGCCGGCTCGCTCCCTTCCTTATGGTAGATTAGAGCGATGGTTTTTCCGGCCCCGTACTGATGCAAAGGCTCCAGCCTAGTGCATACCAACCATTCTCGACGCGGGCAAGGATTTGGTTGCGTCCCTTGCGGAAATGCACCTTGCGATAGCCTTCCACAATGTTCCAGCTCTTCAGCTCGTTGCCGGAGGCCCAAACCTTCATGTCATTCACCCATAGATCGGAACGGTCGTCCGAACCGACGGCAATCCAGAGATCGCACTCGGCATCGACAAAGACTTCCGTGTAGGCGTACCAAATACCATACTCCTCCGCAGAGCGCGGAATGATGGCCGCCCGGTTGGGCTTGCCCCACTTGGAAACCGAAGAACGGGCCTGCTCAAATTGCCAGGCAATCGTCTTTCCGTTTTTGCCGATGTAGGTGGCATCCAAATCGACAACCGATTCAGGTGCGAATTTCCGCCGCAAATTGACGCGGTCGGGATTCGGGAAGGGACCGATGACATACCACGAATTGATGTACATCCAGCGGGCGGGAATGCCATCTCCGGAATCGGTGCGGGTCCGAAGAATATTCCCCGGAAGAAGATCGTCGCCCGTTCCATGCAAAACCGGTGGCGCCGAAGCCGCATACTGCCCGCCGACATCTTCCGACGGAATCTGCGGAGAACCAGCGCCTTTCTCGTTCGTCTGCTCCTCCGGCTTGCCCGGCTCTTTTTCTTGTTGTTGCGCCGTCGCGGCATCCGCAGAGGCCATGACCGCCGCCATGTCTTTGGCACGGTTCTTTTCGTCTTCCGCAGCCGCCTGCTCGATGGTCGCAGTCAACTGCGCCGCCGCCATCATGCTCTGCATCCGCTGTTCACGCTTTTCTTCCGAGGAGCGATCGGCAAAATCCTCCTTTCGGAGCCATGTCACCTGCTTTTGGTGATTGCCCGCCGCCGATTCGTTCTTCGCCGAAAGCTGCACCATCGCCAACGCCTCGTTCATCATGGAAACGGATGCTTCGACCATGTTGTTGGCCTCATGAATCACTTGGGCTTCGGCTTCCTTGCGCCGGTCGAGCTGCTCTTTGGTGCGCGGCGTCGGATCCCGCAAAATCTCCGGAAGCTCGGCACGGACCGGCTTGGCGACATCCGTCAGCTTCTGCGCCTGTTCGTACGAGACGCGGCTCGCAATGCCGAGCTGCGTCGCCTTGACCTCCTTGAAGGAAACCGTTACCGCTTCCTCCAAGGCGCGAACCATCTCGTACGCTTCCTCCAAGGTCGCCTGCTGGGCCGATTTCAAGACAAGCTCGTTCTCTTGCTTTTGTCCTTTCGACAATTTTTCGGGCTTGGCTTCATCCTTGGCAAGCGCATCGCGCAATGCCGTCAAACGCTCTTTAAGCTTTTCTTGGGCCTGCTTCGTTTCGGCCAAGCTGCGATTGACGACCTTCGGCTTGTTTTCACGCGCTAGTTTCTCGAGATCTTTTTGACGCTTCTGCTCGGACTTGAGCTTTTCCTGCTCCCGTGCCAGCACATTTTGGGAATTGTTCTTCCAACGCTCGTTCCGTTCAAGTTGAAGCCTTGCTTGCCCTTGATTGCGCTCCGCTTCTTTCGCAAGAATGTTATTTGTGGTGAGCTCGCGCTTCAGGGTATTGTTTTCATTGACCGTTTCCTGAATCTGCTTGCGAAGTTCCTGAACACGGTCGTTCTTTTCCTTGGCCAGTTCTTCTTTCTTTTCGCGACGGGCCTGGGCAAGCTGCTGCTCTTGGACACGCTTCTCCGCTTCTAGCTTCGCAATCTTCTCGGAAGCCTCTTTTTGGCGTTTTTCCAGATTGGCTTTTTCGGAAGCCAACTGTTCTTGCCTTTTCTTGGTTTCCGCAATCTGCTGACGGGCTTTCTCCATCTCTTGCGTGGCACGCTCGATGTTCGCCTTTTCCTGCTCGACCCGCTTCTCTTGCTTGGCGACATTTTCCATCACCGCCGGTAAGGCACTGAGCTGGTTGGCCGTCTCATAGACAACTTGCTGCGCCTTCGTCTGGTTGCGGGCAATCTCGACTTGCGCTTGCCGCATCACTTCGGCAATCTGCTCGGTTTCCTGAAATCCGGCAAACTCCGCCTCCGTTGCAATCCGGTCAAGCGAATTCTGTGCGTTGGCAAGCGATTCGTTGACCTCAATGGCGTCTTTGTACCAAACTTCGAGAGCCAAGTCCGAAAGCTGCTTCGCAACCTCTTTCTCGGCAACATTCTTGCGCTCGGTTTCGGCAATCTGCTCCGCTTTCTGCTGGACGACTTCCTGGCGGGCAAGTCCCGTCGTCTGATCCTTTTCGACTTGGGTGATCATATCGTCGATCCGATCGCGCACAGACTCCGCCGATTTCTCGACAAAGGCATCGTAGTCCTGCTGGATTTCCTCCTTGACCATGTCCATGTTGTGCAAAACCGTCTGCATCGTTTCGATTTGGCGCAACAGCTCGTTGACTCGCGCTTGGCTCAAATTCTGCGAAATCTGCTCAATTCGGTCCGCAGACAAATCCTTCGCCGCATCCGCAGCCTGAGGCTCTTTCTCCGGCGGCTTGATGAGCTCGCGGACCGGCGTGCAGTACAAGAGCAGCAGAAACAGCGCGACATGCAAGAAAAAGGAGACGACGCTCCAAGCCGAATCCTCCCGGCGCCGGCGAATCTCGCGACGCCGGATATCATCCGACAACATACCCAAATGGAGCGAATCGCCCGCTCCTGTCTTTGCGGAATCCGGCGGCGGCGTTCCACCCCCTTTGCCCGGTGTTCCCTTTTGATCGTCTGGACTCATCGAAGGACCTTCTTTCCGTTATTTGATGTCGGTCGCCGTATGAATGCCGACAACCGTCAGACCTTCGCCTTGACAAGTATCCAAGACCTGGACAATGCTGCGGAAGGGGGCAAAAACATCGCCATTGACGCGAATCCTGCGGTCCGGATTTTCCTTTGCCGCATCCCGAAGCGCACTCCGGAGCCCGGAGGCCCCGACCGGCTTGGAATTCACGTACAGCTGGCCGTTCGCATCAACTGAAACCGTTATCAAATCCGGCGTCGCTTTCACCGAATGCGTGAGATTCGCCTCGGGCAAAGTAATCGGAAGCTCCTTCTCGACTTTCTTCAACTGCGAAGAAACCAGGAAAAAGATCAACAACAAAAAGACACAATCGAGCAACGAGGTCATCTGGACCTCGACATGCTCCTCTTCTTCAAATCGGATCGCCATGACTGAAATCTCCCTCGGTTACCGACGCTCGACGAAAATCTTGTTGACAAGATCCGCAACCTGCTCTTCCAACTCGACTGCGTAAAGCGCCAGACGATTCTTCAGAATCTGGTAGACAAACAGGGCCGGCATCGAAACCGCAAGACCCGCAACCGTCGTCACCAAGGCCTTGCCGATATCGTCGGCCAAGACCGAGGCATCGCCCATCTCGCCCATCGCGGCAACCGTACCGAATGCACCGAGCAAACCGACAACCGTGCCGAACAGACCGAGAAGCGGCGAAATCGTGGAAACCGTCGCCAACATCGCCGATTTGCGGTTCTCCAAACGAAGCTCGCGTCCGGCTTTGTCTTCCGCAAACATCTTGACTTCTTGCGCATCCTTGCTGTCCTTATGCTCCAGCATCGTCTCGACAACGCGAGCCAACATGCTGCGACTCGTCGCGCAAACATCGCGCACTCCTTCAAAGGAATTCTCATTCCACAACCGGATGACATCCGCGGCAAAACCATCCGGAACAATCCGGCTGCGACGCAGATTCCAGAAACGCTCCAACGCACAGCCAACGCCCAAAACCGAAAGAAGGCCGATGAAAATCATCGTCGTTCCGCCTTGACGGATGTAGGCCGCCCATTGACGGCCCCATGTCACTTCCTCGTCACTCCCGGAAACTGCGGCAACACTCGCTTCCGAAGCCACAGGGACAACCTCCGAGGCGGTTTCAGCAGCCGCTGCAACCGTATTCGTCGACTCTTGGGCCTGAAGAACCATCAAGGTCGTGGCAAAAACAAAACAAATGAACAACGGCAACAGAGAACGGATTTTCATAATCGTTTTGGGTGAAAGGTTTGGTGAAAAATGACATACGGCATGGGAAATGCCGCTGCGAAAAAACATCGCCTCGAAAAACAATTCCGCTTGCCGCATCTAAAATAGCAGAAAACATGCCAGAATGGAAAATCATTTTTAAAGGGACAAAAAGAACCGATTTTGCAACTTTTTGTCGACAAATTCGCAATAAACATGCGTACAACTGTACACAAAGGCTGATACTCTCTTCCACAGGTGGGTTCAAATAATAACAAACTCGTCACCCGCCGCCAATCAGCCCTTTCAATTCAAAGCCTATCGACACCCTCCCTCGCACTGCTTCTCCCGTTCTTCCAGCAGAAACGAAAAAGAAACGGCGCAAATCCTTTGCGCCGCTCCTTTTCTATTCCGGAAAATAGACCTCGAACCGTCAGCTCCACCGACGGTCGTTCGCCCATTCTTTATTCCAGTTGTCCGTCGATCCCCAGACTTCAGGAAAATCGGCATGCACCTTCTCCCGGATCAAATCCTCGTTAAGCGCTTCAATGCCCAGTCCCGGTGCGTCCGGAACCGCCAACTCGCCATTTTCAATGTTCATCGCCGGCACAACCAAATCTTTCCACCACGGAACATCGACCGAATGAAGCTCCAACGAAACGAAGTTGCGCGTCGCCGCCGCAACATGAACCGCCGCCATGCAGGCAATCGGACTCTCCGCCATGTGAATGCTCATTTGCGCCCCATACTGCTCCGCAAGATCCCCCACCTTCTTCGTCTGGCTGATGCCACCCGCCGTCAACACATCTGGATGCACAACCGCAACACCGCCTGCTTCCAGCAACGGACGGAAACGCTCCGCGAGATAAATGTCCTCTCCGGTTCCAATCGGGACCGTCGTAGCCCGTGCGAGCCGCGCATACTGGTCCGTCATTTGCCAAGGCACGGGATCTTCCATCCAGGCAAGATTGTACTTCTCTAGACGGCGAGCCAGTTTGATGCAATCCTCCAAGGGAATGTGCCCCAAATGGTCAATCGCCAGCGGAATCTCGTACCCGACCTCTTCCCGGCATTCCCGAAGATAATTCTCCAGGTAGTCAAGTCCCTTTTCCGTGATGTGGATACCCGTCAGAAAATGCTCCGTATTGAACAGGTCATAAGCCTCGCCGCGCATCGCCCGCGGATCGATGGAGCCATGCGGGGTCGTGAAAACGGTCTTCTTGTACTCGCGCATCTTCTCGAGAAAACCGAGCGGTGCCGAAAGCGCCCCCGGCACATCCATCAGCAACTCGATGCCTAAATCCATCTTCAAAAACGTGAATCCTTTTTTCTTGCGTTCCGCCAGCGCTTTGCCCATGTCACGTCCGCCGCCTTCGGAATCCGTATCGCAATACAACCGGACCCGGTCGCGAAAACGTCCGCCCAACAAAGCCCAAACCGGAACTCCCCAATACTTTCCCGCAATGTCCCAGCACGCAATCTCTACGCCACAAACACCGCCCGCTTGACGAGAATCGCCGCCGAACTGCTGAATGCGCCGGAAAATCTTTTCCACATTGAGCGGATTCTCGCCCAACAGGCGGCTCTTTAGCAGGAGCGCGTATGTCCGGCTCGAGGCATCGCGCACCTCGCCATATCCAACCAACCCTTCTTGGTTCGTATACACTTTCATAAGCGTACAACGTTTGGGCGCGCCATCAATGTCGGCAAACCGAATGTCGGTAATTTTCAATTCGGACGGCTTCATCTTCAAAATGTAAGGTTTGGGTTATAATAATAGGTTCAAATATGAAATATTCCGTATCAGATCTGAATACCCAAACTATACACCCCTAACCACGTCCCGTCAACGCCTTTTCAACCACACACCCTTATCCCGGGTGAATTCACCCCCTACTTTTTTCTCAGATGCGTCCTTGCCAAAAAAATCGCTTTCGGGCATAATGCTAAAACAAGGATACAGGTCCGTTTCCATGTTATCCGTATCAATTTCCATTTCTTTTTCCATGCGCAGCACAATCAATCATCTGATCCAGCTTCAAGAACTCGTCCTTATCCGGGACGAACAACGCTCCATCAAAGGGCCAAAGACCGATACTAAACAACTGGATGAAGCAATCGATCGGATGACGGAGAGTCTGGAACCCGCCGCAAAAACCATCTTCAAGCGCCTCTCCAATAAAGACCATATCGTCATGGCACCCATGAACGAGCCGAATTGCTCCGTTTGCGGTATGAAATTGGCGATTTCTCAAATTCAAGGGGTCAAACAATGCAAAACGCTCGTCGCCTGCCCCAGTTGCGCCCGTATTCTCTATGACCCGGATGGCGCCAAATGGATTGCCGAACGCCCCAAACGCTCTTCCGGCGAAATCAAATCCGGAATTGCCCGTTTTTCCGCACCATCCTTGATGATTGCCGATTTGGACGCGCAAACCCCGCAAGAGGCCATTGCGGCTCTCGCCGGCAAACTGATGGAAAACAAATTCATCGACAATGCCGATAAACTCGTTGCCGCCGCCATGGAGCGCGAAAATACTCTCGGTACCGATGTGGGACACGGCCTTGCATTCCCGCATGTCCGCGGTATCGAAGGCGGTGGCCTTTCCGTTGCCTTCGGAATCAGCCGCAAAGGGATTCGCTGGAATGGCGTCCAGCCCGTTCATTTCATTTTCTTCTCGACCATTCCAACCGCCGTCAGCGTCTTCTATCTTAAAGTACTCGCGGGACTCTCCGAATCCTTCACCAAGGAAACCAACCGAAAGGCTGCGCTAGAGGCCAAGTCGGATGACGCCCTTTGGAAGACGTTGGTCAAGGCTACACGCTATACCATCAAGTAGCCCTTCCTCGCCGAATCGATTTTCCCCGTTTTCAATCCATGAACAAGAGCGCGTTCTGTCTATTTTCCCTTTTCGCCGCTCTGTTTGGGTTCGCCTTGCCTGCATGCGCGCAGGAGACCGGTGCGACAACCAACCCAAGACGGACGGAACCGCTTCCGAAAATGGACGCATCCGCTACCGCTGCCGCCGGCACACGGATGGCCGAGCCGGACGAGATGGTTCTGCAAAAGATTCGCTATGGCATCATTCTGAACCGGCTTCCGTTCGGACCAAACCCGCCGACACTTGCGCAAGGTGGCTCAAAACCGCTTTCTCCCGCAGAACTCGCAGCACTGGAAGAAGCCCGGAAAAATGGAGAAAATCTCCGCATTCGACTGACTTCGATTTCACGCTACAGGGGTGTTCCCGCAGCCGGACTTTTGGATCTCGAAACAGGCCGGTCTCTTCTCCTCCGTGCGGGCGAGCGAATCGGCCCCTTTCATTTGTTGGAAGTATCACCGGCGGCCGGTGGAGTCTTGCTCGAGGATGGCACAAACACCTACTTCATCGCCATCTCCTACGGACGCAATCAAGCCAGCAATCTCGTTCATTCCGCCGATGCCAAACGTCTCACGGTCTTTCGCCCGGTATCCGCATCGTCTGCCTTTTTCCCCTCCGTACAGCCCGATGCCGCCGCAGCAACGCCCGAGGACTCGAATCGGCAACAAGTCGCTCTGCCCCCCTTGTCCGCAGCGCAAGAAAAGGCCGCCCGCGAACAGGAAGAGGCTCTTTTCCTGAAACAAGCGACCATCCGGAATGCCGATGGAACGGAGCGTATTTCCTACGTTACGCTCAACCGCCTGCGCGCAGAAGCCGCCCGAAAAAGAGCGGAAGAGGTGCGAGCCGCCGCCGAAGCCCTCGCCAAGGAACAGGCTGAACTCGCCCGGGCCGAAGCCGCTGCCCGCGAGGAGGAAGCACGAGCCGCCGCCGAGGCCGAAAAAGCCGAAAAGCGTACCGAAATCCTGGAAGCCATCCGCCAAGGCTTGGATGTCCAAGAGGAAATCGAACTGACCGCAGAGGAAGCAGCCGAACTCGAACAGTCCGGATTCTCCATTTCCTCCTCGTCCGACAATCCGGATGGTCGTTAGCGCTGCTTCGATATCCATCCTTGTTTTTTCCAAAAACAAAAAAGAGACTTCAGGCATAAGTGTGGGTTAGCACCCTCTATCGTGGCGAAAAACGTTATGAACATGAAGCACGTAGAGTTGTGAATAGATGAACACCGCCTCGAGCCTTAAAGACCCGCAAGAGTCGGTTGTTCGATGGTCTCGTCTTCAATGGAAACGCGGGCAGACCTGCCAATTGCAAACAAAGACTCAACCATCGTTTCTCCATCTCGCAAAAATGCGTAATCGTTTCCAAGTGGCGAACCTTCACAGGGTCAGAAGGCCCGATAGCCGGTTGTCCCTACCATCCGTAGCGGCTCGCCACTCGCGCCACACGGGTAATACGCGTGCAGAATGATGTGCATCGGCACGTGTACACGGGCACGAGCGGGGTGGCGCGATGAGGACATCGCGCCACCGCTCCCCCTCGGGTCCCGTTGCGGTAGGGCGCGATGGTCGGGAGGCCCGACAGCCGGTCATCGCGCCGCCGCGCCCCCTCGGGTCCCGTTGCGGTAGGGCGGTACGTAATGGCTTAACCTCATGGAAA
>JBJEVW010000257.1:0-9287 GCA_051884735.1 Kiritimatiellia bacterium
GATGGCGCGGTGTGCGGCTTGGCATCCCGCCACACGCCCGTGCACATTACGCCGCGGACGAGCGGGAGCTCGTCCCTCCCGCCCCATTCCGCACGCGCATTCCCCTGCGCCGCCGCGCCGGATGGCGCGGTGTGCGGCTTGGCATCCCGCCACACGCCCGTGCACATTACGCCGCGGACGATTGCTCGTCCGCAGCATGCCGCGCACGGGCAAAACGGCGAGCGGGGTGGCTTTTGGTTGAGAGGGAAGGGAATGTGAAGTAGAATGGGGACATGAACTCGATTATTCTTATTGGGATGCCCGGTTGCGGAAAGAGTACGATCGGCGTATTGCTCGCAAAGACCCTTGGAAAGCAGTTTCTGGATACGGATTTGCGCATCCAGGAAGAAGAGAAGCTGCTGCTCCAGGAGATCATCGACCAAAAGGGCAATGCCTATTTCCGGGAGGTGGAGGAGCGGGTGCTCTGCGGCATCGAAGCCGATGATACCGTTGTCGCGACCGGTGGCAGTGCCGTCTATTCCTCGCGGGCGATGGCGCATTTGAAGCGGCTGGGGCGCGTGGTCTATCTCGATTTGCCGTTGGCGGAGATCGAACGGCGCGTGCAGAATATCCGGACCCGCGGCATTTCCATGATGCCGGGCGAGACATTGGCCGGACTGTACCGGGAACGGGTTCCGCTCTACCGGAAATATGCCGATTTGAGCATTCCGCTCGGCGGATTGGATTTCGAGGCGGAGCTGGAGAAAATCCTTTCGCATCTGGCTCGGCAAGCCTCGTTTCCGGCTTCCCGATAGGCAAGAATCCGGTTCGTTCCGGGGAGGAGGTTGCGCGAAGGATTGCGCGCCGCCGCTTTTTTGCAGAAAAGCGTTGAACTTTTTCGTGATTTGGGATATCATCACGAAAGAAGGCGGTATCCATCCTACGCCGGCCTTCGTTCGATTGCCCAAAATCAAAGGAAATCACATGAAAGAATTTTTGTTTACCCGCTTTCCGGCTGTTGTTCTTGCAGCGGTGTTTTTCTTTGCCACAGGAGTCGCTTTCGCACAGCAGGAGACGGTCATTCCCGGTTCCAGTCCCAAGCATTACAAGATCCAGAAACTGACCTCTCTAGACAAAGACTATCGCCAACGTGCGCGCGGGTTGGGCAGTTCCACGGCAAAAGCCAAGGAGTGGGGTTGCTTCGACGTATCCTTTTTGACGCTTCCGCCTGTGATCAGCGAAATCAGCATCACCTACACCGTGATGTTCCAGACGGACAAACCGCTTGTTCCGGGCGACAAGTCCATGACGCTGTTCAAGACGACGGTCGAGTATCCGGACATTGTCAGCATCAAGAGCAAGGAGCATTTGGCGGGCGTCTGCCTATTGCCCGGTGCGCTTCAGCGTCATGGCAAGCCGATCGGCTTTGCCGTCCAGATTTTCTTTGATGGTCAGGAAGTCGCGTCCGACTCTGTTGAAGTCGGCATTCTCGCCAACCGGAAGTCCTGGTGGACCGATTCCAAGATTATCGATTCTCCCAACGTTGCGACCCGCGAAGGTTGTTTGGTGGACCGGATGAAGACGCCGTTCCAGTTGAACGATCTCGATAGCTATGAGGTAAGCCGGTAGTGTCATCAAGTCATTCTGTTTTGGCGCTGGATATCGGCGCCTCCAAGCTAACATTGGCGGAGTTTTCCGTCCAAAAAGGCTCGTCGGCTCCGGCGCTCGTCCGTTATGCGGTCGAGCCCCGTCTTGCGTCCGATGGAGCCGAGTCCTTGTCGGATTTGGCGCCGGTTCTCGCCACTCTCAAGGCGAAGTTGGGCGTCAAATCGGCTCCACTGACGATTCTGTTGCCGGGGCAGTCTGTCTTTCCGCGCTTCCAGAAGCTGCCGCCCGGCTCTGCCGACATGGCCGACAAGCTGGTTCAGGAAGAAGCGGCGCAGAATTTGCCGTTCGGGCTCGACCAGATTGTGTGGGACTACCAGCAGATTGGCGAGAATCCGGAAGGCGAGCTGGAAGTCTTGATTCTCGCCACGAAGAAGGAAACGGCCACCGAAGCATCGGCCTTGGCGTCTGCCGTCAACCTGCCGCTCGCCGGCATCCAGGCGGGACCGCTTGCGCTTTCCAATGCCGTCTATCGTTCGGTTGAAGGGCAGGACGGCTGCACGCTCGTGTTGGACATTGGCGCCAAGACGACGGATCTTCTCTTCCTGGAAGGCAACAAGGTCTTCATGCGCACGATTCCCGTGGCCGGCGGTACGATCACCAACGAGATTGCGCGGAACATGAATGCCTCGATCGAAGATGCCGAGGCCTACAAGATCGAGTCCGGCTATGTGGCGTTGGGCGGCACCTACGGCAATCCCGACGACGAGCAGGCCGACCATGTTTCGAAAATCATCCGGAATGTCGTCACGCGTCTGCATTCCGAGGTGATGCGTTCGATCAATTTCTACCGTTCCCAGCAAGGCGGTTCCGCACCGGCCCGCATTCTTCTCACGGGCGGTTCGGCAGGGCTTCGCTACCTCGATGTCTTCTTCCGCGAAAAGCTGGGTGTCGATGTCGTTCTCTTCAATCCGTTCGAAGTCGGTCTGGCCGCATCGCAGGTCGCAGCCCAGACGGAGACATGGGGCGTTTTGGCGCCGCTTTCCGGCGCGGCGCTCGACAGCGCCGGATTGGCCCGGTTGCGCCTGAATCTCGTCCCGCCCGAAATCGTGGAGGAGCAGCGGCTCGCCCGCCGGATTCCGTTCTTCATCGGGGCGGCGGTCTGTCTGGTTCTCTCGGTTGTCTGCTGGCTTCTTTCGGCATCGCAGCGTGCCGAATTCTGCACGGAAAGCGCCCAGCTCGCCCGCAACCGCGTCAATGTCCTGCGCAAGCTGGGCACGGAAATCGAAGGGGTGCAGAAAACGGTCGATGCCGCCAAGGCGGAGCAGGACTTTTTTGCCTCTGCCGCGTATGCGCGCGGCTCTTTCGCCAAGATGTTCGATGCCATCCGTTCTGCGATGTTCGATGGTTCTTGGCTGACCGAGTTCCGGTATGCGCCGCCGGCGGTTTCCGGCGTACCCGACAATGCGCCCGCGCCCGGTGCCGATGCGTCCGCCGCGCCATCGTACGGCACGGTGACCCTGACGCTGAAAGGCTTCAAGAGCGATTTGGAGCGTGTGACTAAGACGGGCTCTTCCGCCGAGCTGTTTGTCGCGCGTCTTGAAAAGACCGGCTTTTTTGTTCCCGGCGGAAGCGAAGTTCTCGTGGATCGCACCGATCAGAAAGAGCGGCTGGAGCAAATCGAGGTCACGCTTCGTCTGGCCCGCCCGGTCGGCACGTTCGATCCCATTTGGGTTACGCCGATTGTTCCGGTGGCGGATGCACCGGCTGCAAGCGCTGAAGAAGGTTCGGATGCCTCCGGTTCCGCAGAGGAAAACGACGGCACGGCACAGGAGACTGCGGAATCATGAAATCGATCAAGATCATTCTCGGCGCCGTAGGTGGCGTGACGGCTGTTGCCGTGATTGGCATCGGCGTTTTTGCGTTTCTCCGTTCCCAAGCCGCTACCGAAGCCCGCGGCACCATGCAGCAACAAGCGAACCAGCTTCGCAAACTGTACGAAAAAGACGTTTTCCCCTCCCAGGAGAATATCGAAACCGCACAGAAGAACCGGGACGAAACATACCGGTTCGTCCGGGCGTTGCGCGACGAAATGAAGCGCGGCATGATTCCGGTCGACCGCAAAAAGACGCCCGGCGATTTTTCCAATATCCGCATGGCGACCATTTCCTCGCTGCTGGAAGATGCGCCCATTGGCACCGGCGACGCCAAAGTCGTCGACAATTCGCAGGCGACGCCGTTCCAGTTCGGGTTCGACCGCTATAAGGACGGCATTCCGGCGGAGAAGCGCGATGTGCCGCGTCTGCTTACGCAGCTTCGCATGATGGACAAGCTGGTGCGAGTCCTCTACGATTCCGGCATCGTTTCGCTCGAAGCGGTGGCTCGCGAGGAATTCGAAGGCGGTTCGCCGGCATCGGTCGATGCCGCGTCCGAGGCACCCAGAGTGCGCGGCCGCGGCGGACGCGCTCGCGGTGCGCGTGCGGCGGCGGCGCTTGCCGTCACGAAGCCCGTGCTTCCGGCCGGCGCTCCCGAGGATTTGACCTGCGAGCGCTTCATGTTCCGTTTCCAGACGCGTGAATCCGGTCTGATTGCCGCCCTCAACAAGCTCAACGAGATGCGTCCGTTTGCCGTTGTTTCGGATCTCGCCTTCGAAAAGCTTGGCGAAGATGTCGTTTTCCCGGATGAGCAGAAGGAGACCGCCGCGTCCGAATCCGCGAAAGGCGCCGCATCGTCCCGCCCGGCCCGTTCGCCGCGTGGTGCCGCCGTTCCTGCCGCCGCGGAAGCAACCGCCCCCGCCATTCGCGAACGTCCCGCGCCCCGCACGGCCCGCCTCGTGTCCGGGCCTCTCCGCGAGCGTCCTGTTCGCGTCACCTTGACTGTCGATATCTATTCTATCCTGCCGCCTGTCCGTCAGGGGTCCGACGAACGTGAGGAGGATTAAGTACCATGGCCCGTAAAAATTCCGCCAATTTCTTCCTGCTCCACTACGACAAGGTCGTTCTTGCCGCCTTGGTCTGCGTGCTGGTCGGCTCCGTGTTTTCGATGGTGCAGACAAAGGATTCCGCCGAAGCCGAGAAGACGGCCTACAAAAACCGCCTTTCCAAGCTGAAGGCGAAGAACGAGAAGCTCGCGCCTGTTTCCGCCGAAGCGTTTTCGGACGCCGTCGATGCCTACGAAAATGCGTTTGTGCTCACGACGAACCGGACCCTGCTCGTTGCGGCTCCCCGCATCTACTGCATCAACCCCGATTGCCTGTACCCGATTTTGCAGGAGCAGGAGATCTGCCCCAAATGCCATACGGAACAACCGAAAGAATCCGATGCCGGCGATGATTGGGACTCCGACAACGACGGCATGCCCGATCTCTGGGAAAAGAAGTACGGTCTCAATCCGCTTGATCCGTCGGATGCCGATGGCGATCTTGACAACGATGGCTTCACAAACCTGGAAGAATTTATCGCCAAGACGCTCCCGAACGATCCCAAGTCGCATCCGCCCCGCTACGATTTCCTCCGGGTGGCAGCGCTGACGGTCAGCCGCTATCCCGTTGAATTCCATGGTACCAGCATGCTGAAAGGCGATGGAATCCGCGCCTTTGCGGTCAAAGACAGCTCGAAGCGCGATTGGTATCTCAAACCCGGCGACCAGTTGTCCGATTCCGGCTTCATCTTGAAGTCGGCAGAGCCGTACACGGCGGAGAAGAAGACCTCCACGGGCACCCGCAAGATGCAGTTCTACCGGTTGACCTTTACCCGCGGCGAAGATTTCTTCGTCATCACCAGCGAGCCCGGTGTGGCGCAGCAATCCTCTGTTTTCGAGGTTTCGTTTATCTGCACAAAGGATAAAAACGGCGAAACCTACAAAGTAAAACGCGGAGAGTCCTTTACCTTTGACAACGATACGTTTAAACTTATTCGCGTCAATCCGGAGGAAAAGACCGCCATTGTCGTCCAAGGTTCCACCGGTAAGGAGATTTCCGTCCCTCAGGAATAATCCGTCGAACAAACCCGGAGCCGGAGCCAACCGCTTCGTCCGGGTCGTTTGAAAAAAAAACATCCCTTTTTTCTCTTTTCCCACAAAGCTTAGCTTTTTCCCAATCAGGAGCATCGAATGAAATCAAAACATCTGCTTGGCGTAACCGCTGTGACAGCCGTGGCACTGACCACCGTCATTGCGCTTGGCCAGCCGCAAAAGGCCATTCTGAACGCCAGTCAGCTTGGAGTCGAAGATTTGGATTTAGGTTTGGACGAGGATATCCTCGCCACAACGGAAGAATCGTCTGCTACAGCGGCTGTTGCCGAACCTGCTGTCGAGGCCAAGGAGACTCCTGTTGAGAAGGCCGCCGAAGAGACGGACGATTTGGGTCTCGATCTCGGCTTGGATTTGGGTCTGGACACTGAGGAGGCTGCTCCTGCCGCCGCCGAGCCTGTGGTCGAGGAAGTCGCCGCCGAGCCTGTGGTCGAGGAAGTCGCCGCCGATCCCGTGGTCGAGGAAGCCGCCGAAGAGCCTGCGGTCGAGGAAGTCGCCGAAGAGCCCGTGGTCGAGGAAGTCGCCGAGGAGCCCGTGGTTGAGGAAGCCGCCGTCGAGCCTGTGGTCGAGGAAGTCGCCGCCGAGCCTGTGGTCGAGGAAGTCGCCGAGGAGCCTGCGGTCGAGGAAGTCGCCGAGGAGCCTGCGGTCGAGGAAGTCGCCGCCGAGCCTGCGGTTGAGGAAGCCGTCGCCGCTGAGCCTGTGGTCGAGGAAGTCGCCGAAGAGCCCGCTCCTGCCGCCAAGCCCGAGGGCGATGCTCTGGTCGATAGCGTACTCGGTGAAAAAATCGACGATATTCTGGGCGATGATGATGATACGGTCGCTCCTATTGTTGCCGAGCCGACCCCCGCCACCGAGTCTGTCGCCGTTCCCGTCGAGGAAACGCCCGCTGCGGAAGCCCCCGTCGAGGAAACGCCCGCTGCAGAAGTTCCTGTCGAGGAGTCACCCGCCGAAAAGTCTGTCGCCGAGCCCGCTCCTGCCGCCGAGCCGGAAACCATCGATCCTGCCCAGCAGGAAGATTCCGAAATGGCCAAGGTCGAGTCTCTCCGTCGCCAGCTCTTGATCAAGCACGGGCGCGACTGCCTTGCGCAGGGCTATGACAATCTGCGCATCGGCAATTGGTCCAAGGCGATCGAGAAGTTCAACGATACCTTGCGCTTCCTGCCGGATATTGCATCGACGCACGACGACATTCTCTCCGCCCGCAACGGCTTGGGCGAAGCCTACTACCGCACGGCGTGCGATCTGCGCGACAAGCAGTCTTGGGACGAAGCCGAGAAGAACTGCCGCGAAGCCCGTTCGTATCAGCATCCGAAGGCCGAGGAGCTGCTCAAGCAGATTCGCAGCCTCCAGACGAATCCGCCGCCGCCGCCGCCCAAAGTGATTCTGCCCCGCAAGAAGCAGCCCGAATACATCTCCGGCCGCAAGGACATCGAAGAGCGCCTCAAACTCGCCAGGCAGTACTATGCGACGGGCGAATACAACGAGTGCCTGATGTACACCGAGCTCGTCCTTCACGACTATCCCTGGTGCCCCGAAGCCATTGCGATGCTCCGCAAGCTCGACAAGGCGAAGCGCGATTACAATCTCGATGAGCGCGAGGCCATTCGCAACCAGATGATTACCGATGTCGTCAAGACGTGGGTGCCGCAGAGCTACGGAAAAGACTATACGCTGACGGACGTGCTCGTTTCCCGCGGCGAAGACGGCAACGGCCAGGCTGTCAGCGAATTGACGGCGGAAATGCGGATTCGCGACAAGATGAAGCGCATCGTCATCCCCGAAATCTCCTTCCGCCAGGCGAATATCGTGGATGTCGTCGACTTCCTCTCTGATTCTTCCCGCGAGTATGATGCCGAGGATGTTCCCGCCGAAGAGCGTGGCGTCAACTTCGTGCTCGATCTGGGCGATGGCGGCGCTGCCGCTTCCTCCGCTTCCGCCGACACGGCGGTTGCCGCCGACGATCCTTGGGGCGCTCCCGCCGAGACGACGACCGAATCCACCGCCGTCGGTGGCGTTCCCCAGCTCACCATCAAGTCGCGCTACGTCTCCCTGCAGTCCACGCTCGATATGATCATGGATATGTCGGGACTCAAGTACCGCATTCAGGGCAATGTCGTCATGATCATGCCCAAGAACAAGGCGGAAGGCGAGCTCGTGCACCGGATGTACAACGTTCTGCCCTCTATCGGCGAACGCATCAACACGATCGGCGCCTCCAAGACGGAAGGCTCCGGCGATGCCGGCGATCCGTTCGCGATGTCGGCCGGCACGACCGAAACCACGACCGATTGGAAGAGCTTCTTCCAGAAGTTGGGCGTCAACTGGCCGGATGAATCTTCCGTCACCTACATGCCTTCCATCGGCAAGCTGGTCGTGAAGAATACCGCCACCAACCTTGCCACCCTCGAGCAGGTTCTCGGCGCACTCAACGTCACGCCGTTCCAGGTGGAAGTCGAAGTGCGCTTCGTCGAAGTCGGCCAGACCGACCTCAACTCGCTCGGTCTCGAGTGGATTCTCAACGACGATTGGGAAATCATGGAGAACAAGGCTGACGCCGCGCTCAATCCCGCCTCGCGCCGTCGCATTTCGATGGCCGCCGGCTCGATCAACAGCGGCTTCAACTACCTCAGCAACAATTCCAACGTGAATTTCAATGGCGGCAATGCCATTGCGGACAACATTGCGACCTTTACCTCCATCTTGACGAACCCCGAGCTCAGCCTGGTTCTCCATGCGCTCTCCAACAAGAGCAATGCCGACCTGCTCTCTGCTCCGAAGGTAGTCGCGATGAACGGCTCCCAGGCCACGGTCAAGACCGTCGTGGAATTCATCTATCCGACCGAATACGATGTCGAGATGCTCGAATCCTCTTCGGATGACGACACGTCGACCTACACGGGCGCCGTCGTCGAACCGCAGAACTTCTTCACCCGCGAAGTCGGTGTCATTCTCCAGGTTACGCCTCGCGTCTCCGCCGATGGCACCCGCATCGGGCTCGACCTGACGCCATCGGTCGTTTCCGAGCCGACTTGGAAGAACTACGGCTCCACCTACCCGGTCTACAACACGAACCCGATCACGGGCCTTTCCGAAATGGAGTATGTCCAGCTGATGATGGAGCAGCCCTTCTTCCCGGTCCGTTCGCTCGCGACCTCTGTCGAAATCTACAATGGTTCGACGGTTGTCATGGGTGGCATGATCCGCGAGGAGCGCTACACCGAAGAGGACAAGATTCCGATTCTCGGCGACATTCCGATCCTCGGACGGCTCTTCCGCTACAAATCGGAGCAATCGACCAAGCGCAACCTGCTTATCTTCGTGAGCGCCCGCCTTGTCGACCCGGCCGGCCGTCGCGTGAAGAGCGATTCCAATGCGCTCGTCGGCGCCGCCAGCAAGATCGAAAAGTAAAACGTTTTTTGCCATCGTGTTTCCATCGAAGGAGCCTGCGCCACGCGCAGGCTCCTTTTTCTTGGTGCGCGGCCCTGCCGCGCACCTGCCGCGGACGACACCGCGGCATGCAAAACCCTCAGCTGGCGCGATGCTTGGCCGCCGGGCCTCCCGGCTCGCGCCGCAGGATAATGCGCGTGTGGAATGGACGTGGGCGTGTGGCGGCGGCGCACGGGTTGGCGGCGCGATGAGGACATCGCGCCCTACCACGACGGGGCACGGGCGGT
>JBJEVW010000258.1:0-9276 GCA_051884735.1 Kiritimatiellia bacterium
CGCCCCCGGCAAAACCCGGGCGGGCGGCGAGGGAGGGGAATTGCGGAGGCTGGGTGAATGCGATATTCTTTTGGGTATGAACGAAAATGATTTTTATGAACGGCATGCGGCGATTGAACAACGAATCGGGCAGGCATGCGAACGGGCCGGGCGCGATCGCGGATCGGTCCAATTGGTTGCGGTGACCAAGACATGGCCGCCGGAAATCGTGAATCTGGCCATTGCGGATGGGTTGCGCGTGCTCGGCGAAAACCGCGTGCAGGAGGGATTGGCGAAAGCGCCGCTTTGCCGGAGTGCGGAATGGCATTTGATCGGGCCGTTGCAGCGCAACAAGATCCGGCATGCGCTATCGCTCTTCACGGTTCTGCACAGCATCGATTCGTTGCAGGTATTGGAGGATTTGGCGCGGATTTCCGAGGAAACGGGGGCGCGCCCCGATATTTTGCTGGAGGTGAATGTCGCGGACGAGGCGACGAAGCATGGATTCACGCCGAAAGGGGTGGAGGATGCGATCCGGAAGGTGTTGGAGGATGGCGTATTGCGGCTGACGGGACTCATGACGATTCCGCCATGGGTTCCGGAGGCGGAGCAATCGCGGCCGCATTTGCGGGCGTTGCGTCTGCTTCGCGACAATTTGGAGCAGGCCTTTTCCGTTTCGCTTCCGGAACTCTCGATGGGAATGTCGGCGGATTTCGAGACGGCGATTGAAGAGGGCGCGACGTATGTCCGCATCGGGTCGGCGCTTTTCGGCAAGCGTGTCGCCGGGGCATGGAAACCGCAGCGCACGCCCGATTCGGACTCGTACTATTTGCAAATTTAGACCCTCCCGCCATGCCGCATGCGTTTGAGCGCGCGTGGGTGCTGCGGACTCCCGCGATTCCAATCCCTGGGCGAAAAGCGCCCAATCGCTGTGTTCTTTACGAGACGGAGAAAGATGGTTGATCCTTTGTTGCAAGAGGATTGACTCGTTTCCGGAAGAATTCACACCGAAAACCCGGGATAAGGGGGAGCGATTTTTTTGCTTGCACGAAATATCGGTCTTTGCTACGATGCGTTTCGTTGCGATGCAATGCGGGTGTAGCTCAATGGCAGAGTGGCAGCCTTCCAAGCTGTTTACGAGGGTTCGATTCCCTTCACCCGCTCCATTTTTTTGTTGATGTTTGTCGAGTGGAGGCGCAAATCGCTATGAAAGATGTCAATCGTTGGGTGACCGTTCTTGCTCTTGCTTCGTTGAGCGGTATTTTTACGGGTTGTTCGGATAGCCGTAAAGGGCAGGAAGACGCCGAGTTGGTGACGGCCATCACGGGGCAGCCCGCAGAGGTGGAGGAACCGGAGGTTGTGGTCGATGAAGCGAAAATCGTCGATTTGATTCACACGGTCGACGGCTTGTACAAGAGTGCGCGGACGAATGAGGCGAATCAGGTGTTTTTCGATGCCTTGGAGAACAAGGAATTGCTTCCGGCGGCGGAACAAATCAGCAGACTGATGATTCGCTTTCTGTTGTTCTCGGAGCAAGTCGAAGTCGCGCAGGAGAAATTTCTGGCGCTTTTGCGCACGGCACCCGATCAGGTGATGGCCTCGAACGATTTGATTTACGGCTATTTGCTGGAAACCGGGAAGCAGGAGGAGGCGTTGGATTGGGCGCGTGTCCTTTTGGCGCAAGATTTGCCGATGGAGATGCGGACCACGGCGGCGGGCTGGGTTTTGGACGGCGTTTTGTCCAGCAATCCGGAAGGCGTGTCCGAACTTGTCGACCAGTTGCTGAAAGAATTTGACGCGGAGACGATTTGCCCGATTTTGCAGCGTTCGGTTTTGGCGGCGCTCAGCGGCAAGAAGACGGAGATTGCCGAGAAGATGGTCGCGCAAATGAAAGCGGCCGCTTCGGACAAGAGTCCGGCGATCGGCAATGCCGTTGCGTTGCTGGAGATCCGGATTGCGGCGGCCAAGGGCGATTTCGGTGCGATCGAGAAGGCGTTGCCGGGGATTGTCGGCAAGGTTCAGGACCCTTCGATTTTCCAAGCGCTTTCCTTTGTCTACCGGAATGCCCGCGAGCAGAAGAGCTTGGATGCGCTCGAGCGGATTTCGGGCATGGTCGTATCGGATCCGCTGTACAAGGATTTGAAGAATACGCGCAACAGTGCAGCCCGCGAGTGGTGCAACGTCCTGTTCTTGCGGGATGACGAGACGCTGAAGGCGGCGTATCCCGAGCGGCTCGACAAGCTGTTGGCTCTCGGATTCTCTCCCAAGGTCGTGCTGGGCATTTACAGCCGCCATTTCTACCAGACCATCGAGTCGAAGCCCTTGTTGCAGGCTTGCGCGGATGTTTCCAAGCGTTTGGAGCCGCTTTTGAAGGAAGAAGCCGATTTGTCGCTTTTGCGCACCTTCCGTCTGGATACGGCCTTCATGCTGGATGATTACGAGGAAGCGCTGCGGCTGCTGGAAGCGGGCATTCCCGACCATGATGAAGCCTGGCACAAGCTTTCGATCGTAAAAGTCAAGGCGCACATTGCGCTCCGGGAGAAGAAATACGACGAAGCGGCTGCGTTGTTCCGCGAATTTATTTCCTTGCTGCCGGAGGAAGAGCAATTCGATCCGCAGACCGGAGTCGGCTACACCCGCGACATTCTGGCGGCCAAGAACGAGGTCCGGATTGGCGATTTCATGACGGAAGCCGGTCGCGCCGAAGAGGCAAAGGCCGCATACGACAAGGCGAACGAGTTGTATGCCAAGTGCCTTGCGGACGAGAAGCTCGTCTCGGATGCCCGCCGGAAGGGATTTTTGGAAGAGAGCGTGAAAGCGCTTGAGAAGAAATTGGCGCCTCCGGCATCTGAGCCTGCCGAGAAGGAGCCGGTCGAGCCCGCCGCTGCCGTCCAGTAATGTTTTTCAATCTTCTTTGCGAGAGGTATCGTATGGAAAAAGCAATTTACCGTTCAGCCCGTGTTGGTTTCACGTTGGTCGAGCTTTTGCTCGTGATTACGATTTTGGGTGTTTTGGCGGCGGTAGCCGTCAAGAATGTCGGTGGCATCGGCAATGAATCGCGCATCAGTGCGACCCGCACTTCGATCGAGGCTATTTCCGAGGCTGCCAAGATGTACGAGATTCGCGTCGGCAACTATCCGGATTCATTCGACCAGCTTTTCCAGAAGGTTGGCAATGCGGAAGCGCCGCTCGAGGAAAAATCGAGAGTGGACAGCTGGGGAACGCCGTTCCAGTATCGTCGGGACGGAAGCTCCTTCGAGATTCGCAGTGCCGGTCCGGACTTGCAGATGAACACGGAAGACGATTTGACCAACAAGTAGGTCTTTTTGGCTTGATCATGGTTCCGGGCATTTCTTTCTGGTATCGGTCCATCCGGAAAAACAAATCGGAAAAGGCACCCCGCATGGGCTTCACGCTCATCGAGGTGCTTCTTGTTCTGGTTTTGCTTGGAATCCTTGCGACGATAGCGGCCCCCTCGGTGCGGGGGATGCTATCGGGCGGCGATTTGCGCACGGCGGCGCGGGAGCTGGCGGCGGCGGAGCGTTATGCGCGGTCGATGTCGTTGTTGAACCAATCGCCGGTGGATCTCGTGTTGCATTTGGAAGAAGGCACCTTCGAGCTGCTTGCGAAAGAGCGCGAAGGGGCGTTGCGCTTTGGACTGGGCGATTTGGCGGCCGCCACGAACGGGATCGGCTACACGGAAGAGCTGATGGTTGCGAGTTCCAGGCGAAGTGCGTCGTTGACGGGCGGCTTTGGACTGGCCGTCAGCAAAGACGAGATCGACTCCGGTACGTCCACAAATGCCTTCGAGCAGCTGGTGGCGCTCCAGGAAGGAACCAATTTCACGGATACCGTTTCCTTGGCGGATTCGATCAATTTCAAGAAAGAATACAAGAAAATCGGCTTTTCTTTTGAAGGCTGGCGCGACCGGTCAATATCGAAACGATCCCGGGAGGAAGACTGGTCGGGCGAGCAGAAAGAAGGGACGCTGACGATCCGGTATCATTCGAATGGTGCGGTGCGGCCGCATCGCATTCAGGTATTCGAGAAAGAGAATCCGGAGAGTTGCCTCTATGTGACGGTCAATGCCGTAGGGCGGACGCTCGTGCAAAACGAGGAGGAGGTTCGCTGATGGGGAGCGGCGAAAAGCAGCAGGGGCAGGCATGCCGGAAAGGAGGCATGACGCTTGTCGAGGTGATGCTGGCCGTCTTCATTTTGGCGGTCTGCCTCATTGGGCTGTTGCAGGGGATGGCGGTATCGGCGCAGTATTTCCACGCCTCGCATTTTGTGCAGCAGGCGATGAATGTTTTGGCCAAAGGGGATGCGGCCCATCCGATGGCCATCAATGAAGATCCCGTTTCCGATTTGGAAGTGACGCCCGACGGCGAGTTGCTGGCCGGATGGACCTACGAGCGGGTTTGCGAAGAAGACGAAGACGAGGATGGCCTGTATACGGTGCGGACGAAAGTCGTGCAAGGCCATGGAGGTCCGGGAAACGAGATGGAGTTTCTGAGTCTCCTGTATTTTCCGGAAGGTTCGAGCGGCGGCGCATCGGGAGGATAAGCCGGGATGGACAGACGGTTTTTCGAGCATGCGAACGCATCGCGCCATTGCCTTTTGCGGGGCTTTTCCGCGGCATTCACCTTGATCGAGGTGATGCTGGCCATCGGCATTCTAGCGATGGTTGTAACGGTTTCTTCGCTGGTTCTGGGCGTCGGCGTTTCGTTTTGGAAGACGGTTACGGAGATGGGGGAAGAGATTCAGAATGGAGATGCGATTCTGGAGCAAGTGGTGATGGGGTTGCGTTCGGCGTATTATCCCACCGGAGAAGCCCCCACCTACGAGTATGGATTCCAGTTCAAGGACGATGGGGAAGAGGAGAATGCCAAGGACGAAATTTCCTGGGTTAAGCTTGGCGGTTCGCTGGTGGGCGAAGACACGCCTTGGGCGGGTGCGGCGCACCGGGTGAAGTTGCGGGTGCAGGATACGGACGAGAATGAGGGACCGGGGCTGTATGTGTATGCCTGGCGCATTGTCGGGCAGGACAAGGATTTCGATCCGGACGAAGATGTCGAGCCGGTTTTGTTGAGCGACCAGGTTGTCGCGATGGACTGCCGTTTCCAGGATCCGACGAAAGCGGTAAATGTCGGCGAGGAATACGAGTGGGTCGACGAGTGGGTAGCGAGCAATCGCATTCCGGAGCATATTTTGTTGACGCTTTATCTGAAGCCGCAAGGTTCGAAGAAAGAGCCGGACGTGTTTCAGCGGATGGTGGATTTTCCGCTGTCGGAGCTATCGTGGAATCCGAATGTCGTTTCCGGCGGAACGGGCAAAGGTTCGCAATCGGGCAACCGGAAAGGCGGGGCGACGGGCGGCGGCGGTACGTCTGGCGGTGGCGGTGTCACGCCTGGCGGCGGCTCGGGCGGCGGTGGCCGGAAACCGGTGATTATCGGCGGCGGCTCGTCCGGCGGCTCGGGCAATCGCGGCACGCCGAGCGGCGGCTCGTCCGGCGGTTCGGGCAATCGCGGGCAGCGTCCCCCCGCTTCCGGCACCTCCGGCGGATGGGGCGGCGGAAGCGGCGGAGGCGGCTTCACCATTGGCGTAGGAGGAAAGCCGTGAGACGACCGCATATTTGCAGCGGCTTGGCGGGATTGTTCCGCCGGCATCCGGAAAAGGCAGCCGGGCAATCCGGCTCTGCTTTGGTGATTGCGCTCATCACGATTGCCGTGTTGGGGATTTTGGTTGCGTCGATGGGGTTTGAAGCGCAGTTGCAAGGGCGATATGCGCGATATGTCCGCCATCGCACCATGGCGACGCGCTATTCGCTTTCCGGCATTGAAATCGCGAAGATGCTGATGGCGCGGGCCAATGGCGCACCGGCGGGGGGAGGCAAGACGGAGGAGGAAGACCGCTGGCATCTCGTGGCGGAGCGGCTCAAGTTGGGGCAGTCGATCATCGGGCTTGTCGAGCCGATGGGCGACGGGTATGTCATTCTCGATATCGAGACGGAACCCGGGCGACTGAATGTCAATATGCTGACGCGCGACGAGTGGGAGACGATTCTCGGAAACGCCGGCATTCCGGAGGATTATTTCGATGCGATTATCGATCCGATTCTCGACTGGATCGATGCCGACGACACCTCGAATCCGGAGGGGGCGGAGACAGAGGACTACTACAGTTTGCTCGATCCGCCCTACGAAGCGAAAAACGGTCCATTCGACACGGTGCGGGAGCTTTTGCTCGTCAAAGGGTTCAGCGAGCCGATTTTGACGGGTGGAACGTTCGATCCGCTGACGGTGCTGGGCGATCCGACTGCCAAGAAAAGTTCGAATGTCCATTTCAACCGCTTTTCGGAAACGAACGATATTGTCATAGCCGGCATTGAGGGCATGCTCACGACCTACGGGGACGGCAAGATCAATATCCAGTCGGCGCCGTACGATGTTTTGCGCACCTTGCCCGGCGTGGACGATATTTTGGCGCGTGCCATCATGGAAGAGCGCAACATGGTCGATGAGAACGGCGATCCGGATCCATTCCGCAGCGAAGCGGATCTGTTCAATCGCGTGGACGGGCTCGATTCTTCCATTGGTTCCAAAATCACGGTGAATTCAAGTTTTTACCGCATTACGGCAACGGGCAGGAGCCAGAATGTGGAGCATCAGGTTTGGTGCATTGCCTACGCGGATGGGAAGAATCTCCATTTTCTGCGGTGGGTTGAAGAGCCGTAATGGCGGGGCCGGGGCCGGGAGGCCCGGCAGCCAGTGCGCGGCCCTGCCGCGCATGTGCCGCAGGTGGCGAGCCGCCACGGGCAGTGGGCGGAGAGAACGATGAAACCGCTATTTCACGGGGGAAGCCGGGGGCGAAATGGAAGGGACGGAATGGAGCAAATTCCGATTGGTCAGCCCCATTGCAAAGGCATATAGGAGAACGACTTCAGAGTCGGCGAGATTGTATTCCACGAGACCGTACAGGAAGAGGGTCGAGAAGACGGCGAGAGGCGCTGCGAATGCCATGGTTTCCGGCAAAGACGAGTTGATCTTCCGCCGGGAGCGGAGAGCGAGGCGTCCGGTTGCGTAGAAGGTGAGACCCATCCAGAGCACATAGGCAAAAAGTCCGAGATAGCCGAATTCGACAAAGGCCTGAAGCGGAACGGAGTGGACGTGATTTTGGTTTTGTTCGATATGGTTGTCGATGGAGCGCATCTTGTTGTATGTCAAGGCGCGGAAACCGATGCCCATGGGGTGTTCCTCGTGGAGTTTCGGCACAATGCAGGTCCACATCATGGCCCGACCGCCTCGTCTGAGTTCGAGTTCGTCCGGCAGTTCCACGAAGCGGGTTCTCACTTGAGGAATGGCGGCGCCGATGGCGCATGCCGCAACCAGGAGCAAAAGGGTGTAGCGAACACGAAGGCGGAGAAGGAGAATGCAGCCGGAGACGAAAGCGGCGGCGATAACGGGACCGCGCTTGCACGTCAAGAGAAGACCCAGCGCAACGATGGCGAGGATGGCGGCGTCCCGCACGATGGGCCGGCAGCTCTTCAGGCAAAGGCGTTTTTTGGCGGCAATCGACTCGAACAGGAGGCAGATGGCGACGGGGACGGCAGCCATGAGCCGTTGTGCGGCCTGCATGGTACCGAGTTTGACGAGGGCCTGGGAAAAGGTTTCAGCCCGTCCACGGGTATAAATCCATTTATTGACATTTTCGAGCGAGCCGAATTGATCGACCATGCGGTACAGGAACGTCGAAAAAGGCGATGCGGCACCTGCCTCGACCTCGTATGCGGTCGGGAAGAGCATTTGGAATGCGGCGCCGAGGGGATTGACGAGGATGACGGAAAGAGCCATCAGCAGACTGCCGTACAGGAACGCGCGAAGGCTCTTGAGCAGGCGGGAGCGGGAGTCGACTTGCAGGAGAGCGATGGGAATTGCCGCGTACCAGAGCAATTTGGTGACTTTCCGCAGTCCGGCGACCGGATCGGTAAACATATCGGTGCCGGCGCGGCGGAAGGGGGCGATGATGGCATCCGGCAGGAAGTCCCAAATGCCGTGCGAGGAGGTGGCGCCGGATTCCCGGATGGATTCGATCATGGCCATCCGCCATTGGGGAATGAATGGCAAGCGTTTGGGTTTGACGGCTGCGAATTGGCTCAGAAGCGTTTCCACGTCCTGGGAACATGCGGCGATCAGTCCTGTAATGGCCAGTGCGACAAGAAGATAGAAAAGCCAGCCAAAGAACGGAGCGCTCACTTGGAAAGCCTTGCGGCGGCTGCGGTTGGCAAGCGAAAGGAAGAGGCAAAAAAGAAGCGCAATTCGAGCCAAAGGCATCGAAATGCTGATGAGAAACGCAAATGCCAAAAACGCGGACCAGGAAGGATCGGCCTTTATGGATGCAGGAATGGAGATTTTCACCAAAACTCCCAGTGGTCGGTTAACGGGATGTAGAGTCCCAAAAGCAGGTTTGTGACGGCATGGGCGATACTGGCGGCCCAGATGTCGCGGGTTTTCACGAAGAAAAGACCGAACGCGAGACCGGCGACGAGTCCGGCCAGGATTTCCATGTGTTCGGCTGCGAAAAACAGGGTTACGGCGGCGAAGGAAATCAAATGGAATTGTCCGGCATCGAGATCCAGGAAATCCGGTGTCCGCACGGTACGGAAAAGATAACCGCGCCAGAAAAACTCTTCGGCGACGGCAATCACGACACCGGTTCCGAGGAGATGGATGGCGAATTGAAGCCATCCGGTCATGGCCGGGGAATAGGCTTGTCGGGCGATTGCCGCATCGGTTTCCGGGCGCAGTTCGCCGAAGGGGCGCACGCACCAAGTTTGGTACAGGTTGGAGAGGGATGGACAGAGATTGTGGAACCAATCTGTTTCCGGGACGACCCAAACGGCAAAGATTCCGGCGCCGATCAGGAGTGCGGGGAGAATGTTTTTGCGTTGCAACGGGATGTGATAACGCCAAGGGCGCAAAAGCAAGATGGCGAGACCGGCGAGAATGGTTTTCAGCGAGTACAGCTGAGAATCGCTCAAAAAAGAGACGGTCTCGATTTCTTCGGAAGCCGTATTGGGGGTGAGGTGCATCATCGAGCCGATGAGCATGACACCGATCCACAAGACGAAAGGCGCAGCATGAGCAAAGGCGGCTTTGTTCATGTATTGAGCTTTCGGGCTATTTTTGGGGGCAGGGGATGGGAGCTCTGACATATAGAGCAAGTCTAGCATAAGATGAAGACTTGAACAATCGGGGCCGGGAGGCCGCCCTTATCCCGGGAAAATCCGGAAGCATTTAT
>JBJEVW010000259.1:0-9245 GCA_051884735.1 Kiritimatiellia bacterium
GATCGCCGCCATTATGGTGGAATCCGGAAAAAAGTCTCTCCTTTTCTTTTTGTCTGGCGAAAATCATTTTTTGCCAGTATTTTCAGGCAAAATTGAAATCCTGGAATAAATGATTCCGGATTTTCCCGGGACGTAGTGCGCGAAAGTAAACGCACCAAATCAGGTGCGTTTACTTTTGCAAACTACACGGATTTTCCCGGGATAAGGGTGGGATAAGCCTGTGGTTGCGGGACATGGTGTTTCTTGATAGAATGCGCCCCATGAAAATATATCCCGCAATTGATTTGCGGAAGGGAAGATGCGTGCGTCTGCGCCAAGGCAAAGCTGAAGCTGAAACCGTCTATGGCGAATCCCCCGTCGAACAGGCATTGGCCTGGCAAAATGGCGGAGCGGATTTCCTGCACATCGTCGATTTGGACGGCGCTTTTGAAGGCCATCCTGTCCACACCTCCCTTTTCCGCGAGTTTGCCAATACGCTAACAATCCCGTTTGAAGTCGGCGGCGGTTTACGGACAGACGCCGATGTGACAACCGTTCTCGAAGCCGGCGCACGCCGCGTCATTCTCGGTTCCCGCGCCGTATCCGATCCGGAAGCCGTCCGCAAGCTTGTCGCCGCGCATGGCGCCGACCGGATTGTCGTCGGTATCGATGCCCGCGATGGCCTGGTTCAAGTCGCAGGATGGACCGAAACCACGTCCGTCCGTGCGCTCGATTTGGCCAAAACGCTTGTCGAGGCGGGTGTCCGCAATATCATTTACACCGATACCGCGACAGACGGCATGCTTCAGGGACCGAATCTGCGCGCCGTCGCGGAACTGGCTCATTGCGTTCCCGATGCGTGGATTGTCGCCTCCGGCGGCATTCACGCCCCGTCGGACATTGAAGCGCTCGCCGCATTGCGGCTGACCAACTTGGATGGCGCCATCATCGGAAAAGCCCTCTACGAGCATCCGGAGATGTTGCCGGCATACTTGACCGCCGCCCAATCCGCCGGAGCACAGATATGACGTCCCAACCTCTCAACGAGGTCAAGGGATTGGAATGGCCCTCCAGCCAATGGCGAGAGGCGGACGTCGAACCGGAATCGATCCGGCATCTCATGTCCGAACTCAAACTCAGCCGTACCGTGGCCCGCATTTTAGCCGGACGCGGTCAAGGCACATCGGAATTGGCGAAGGAATTTCTGCATCCGCGCCTTGCCTCTTGCATTCTCCCCTCGGACCTTCCCGGCATCACGGAAGCCGCCGACACCATCGACCGGCATCTTTCCGCCGCTTCGCGCATTGTCGTCTTTGGCGATTTCGACACGGACGGCATGACGGCCTCCTGCATCCTGCACTCGATTCTGCGCCGCATTGGCGGTGACGCCATCATCTTCATTCCCGATCGCATCAACGAAGGATGCGGGGTCACCAACGCCGCCTTCGACCGCTGTCTAGCAGAGCACCCCGACACCAAACTGGTCGTCACGGTCGATTGCAGCATCGTCCACAAGGAGGTCTGCGCAACGGCACTCGAGCGCGGGGTGGAACTCGTTGTCACCGACCACCATGAAAGCGGTCTGGAGACACCCCCGACGATTGCCGCCTGCGTCAATCCCTGCTCGCCGGGCACCCCCGAACCGCTGCGTCACCTGTGCGGTGCCGGCGTCGCCTTCAAACTGGCGCACGAACTGGCCCGCCGCCATCTCCCGCCGCGCGATGGCGCCGCCTTCATGCGTTCGCTCACCGCCATCGCCGCCATCGGCACCATCGGCGATCTTGTTCCGCTGATTGGCGAAAACCGTGTCATTGCCTCTCGCGGTCTGGACATCCTCAATCGCCCGCCCCACGGCGAACTGATCGGTCTGCGCGCCCTCCGCAATGTCGTCGGCATCCGCAGTCTCATCGATGCCGGCAATCTCGCCTTCGTGCTCGTTCCCCGCATCAACGCCGCCGGACGCGTCGGCAATCCGCATGTCGCAATCGAACTGCTCTCCGCAACCGACAGCTCCGTCGCACAGCGCCTCGCCAAACAGCTCGTCGCCTTCAACAATCTCCGGCGCCAAGAGGAGGCCGCAGCCGTCCAAGCTGCACAAAGTGCCGCCGCCATCACCCCGCCCGAGCCCAATCGCTCCGCCATCGTTCTCTACAACCCGGATTGGCATCCCGGCATCGTCGGTATCGTCGCTTCGCGCCTTTCCGCCCGCAATCGCCTCCCGACCATCGTCCTGACCGCCGACAAGGAAAACGGCATGCTCCGCGGCTCCGCACGCTGTCCTGAAATCCCGGGTCTCGATTTGATGGCGCTTCTCGAACAATGTCGCGATCATCTCAGTGCTTTCGGCGGACACCGCGCCGCCGCCGGTCTATCCCTCCCCAAACAGAATCTGCAAGCCTTTACACGACAATTCTGCGAGGTCTGCCGTTCGATTGAAGAAACCATCGATATGCGCCCGGAAAGCCGCATCGAAGCCTGGATCAATCCCGGAGAGGCAAATGAAGCCCTTTTGCAGGAAATCCAAACGGTCGGCCCCTTCGGTACGCTCAATCCCCCTCCCTTGCTGGCTTTGCGCCATGTCACACTCGCCACGAATCCGACGCGCTTCGGCCGCAATGCCCCCAATTGGCGATTCGATTTCCGCGAGACCAAGATTCCCGGCATTCTCTTCAATCGGGAACACATGCCGTTCCGCGCCGGCGATGCGCTGGATATCGTCTTCCGTTACAATCGCGACAATTTCAATCTGCTCCAATTCTTGATTCGCGACATCCGCCGCTCTTCCGCCCCGGCTCCCTGACCGCTCGTCGTCCTCGCCCGCCGGCTCTCCCTCACCCCTTCCGTTCTCACTTTCCCGCCATGCTCGAAATTCCCGATATCGTACAACTCGCTAGCGCCTTCTACGGCTCTGCCACGCTCTTTGCCGCCTTGGATTGCGGCGTTTTCGGCGCCATCGAAGAATGCGGCGGCTCCGCCACGCTTGCCGCTCTGGCGGATAAGCTCCAGTCGAGCCGGCATGGTCTGCGCCTTCTCTTGGATGGATGCGTTGCGGTCGGCATTCTGGAAAAGGACGGTGTCGCGCTTGAAACGGCTCTCTACCGCAATACAAAAGCCGGTCGACTTTCGCTCGTTCCCGGTGCGCCCGCCGATCTTACCAAGGCCATTCGCTACAACCAGGATATCTACGCGCAATGGGGCCGCCTTGCCCAACTGGCCCGCACCGGAAAACCGGTCGAATCGCCCCAATTGCATCTCGGGGAAGATCCCGGACGCACGCGCCGTTTCGCACTCTCCATGCGCGGTCGCGCCATGGCCATTGGTCGCTCCGTCGTGCCGCACATCAACCTCTCCGGCTGCTCCCGGCTGCTCGATCTGGCCGGCGGTCCCGCCGCCTATGCCGAACTGCTGGTTCGCGCCAATCCAGGCTTGAGCGCCGTCACCGTCGACGTTCCCGCCGTCTCCGCCGTGGCTGCCGAATGCGTGGCGGAGGCCGGACTGCAAGACCGCATCGAATGCCGTACCGGCGATTACCACACCGACGAATACGAATCTTCCGCCTACGATGCCGTCACGATCTTTGGAGCACTCCACCAGGAATCGCCCGATCAAATCCTCGACATTCTCCGCCGCGCGGCTCGCGCCTTGCGGCCCGGCGGCCGGATCTTCATCCTCGACATGATGACCGATGCCACACATGCCGCACCGGCTTTCTCCGCCCTCTTTGCCATCAGCATGGCTCTGACGACGGAACACGGATGGGTCTTCTCCGACGAAGAAATGAAGGGCTGGTTGCGCGAAGCGGGTTTCGATCCGGATGAACAGACCATCGCCATCCCGCCGCCTATGCCGCATTGGCTCGTGACCGCTCGCCTCCGCTGACGCCCCGGTCGATTTCCAGCTTTCACTTCGCGCCGCGCTCTTCCCCGGACGTTAAGCCAGGGGAATCTTCACGTCGCAGAGCCACGGTTTTGAAAAATAGATGTCGGTCTTACGGGTCAGCACCGGTTGCTCTCCTTCCAGATCCAGCGTATAGCGGAACACCGAAGTGGATTCCGGAATGGCAAAGGTGAGGCCGAGGACGCGCGGACGGATCCAGCAGCATCGCCCATACGCCGCAAACGCGCTGTGCGGCTCCAAGGTCTGGATCAAGGAGCATTTGGGCGTCTGGAAGCCCGCTTCGAGCTGCTCGAAGGTCCTGTCGGCATAGCGGAAGAGCAGCCGCACGCCATCGGACGTCTGTTCCAGGCGGAGTCCGGCCAGCCCGAGAACATTACCGGGAGCGGCGGCAAATTCAAACGGATTCTTTTCGAGTGCCTGCGGTTGGCCCGGAGGATCAAATTCAAAGGAGGCCGGAGCGCAGACGGAATCGCCATCGCTTGCGCCTTCGAGCGCCGGAAGCAAATGCGTCCAGACGACATCGAGCTCCTGCTGCATGTTGCATAGCCCGGCCGTCGCCACGCAAACGGCATCGTAACGCGGCATCATGACGGCAATTTGGCCGGACGCGCCATCCGCACGGAAAAATCCGTGCTGGCACTGCCAAAATTGATAGCCGTACCCTTGCGTCCAATCGGACGGATTTGCCGGGTTTCCGTTGGAGATTTGTTTGGATGTGGCCTCGCGCATGTAGGCTTCCGGAATGAGCTGCGTGCCATCGGACGCTTTGCCAAAATGGAGCCAGCATTGCGCGGCGGCGGCAATTTCCGGCAGACGCAAATGGAGTCCGTAGCCACCAAGTTCAATGCCATCCGGGTTGCACGAGGAATAGACGTCCTGCGGCATGCCAAGCGGGTCGAGCAGACGAGGCCGCAGATAGGCGACAAGATTCTCTCCCGTCACCTTTCGCAAAATGGCGGACAGCAAAAAGGTGGCGCCGGTATTGTAGACAAAGGTCGAGCCCGGCTCGTATTCGAGCCTGTCTTCCAGAATATTCCGAACCCAAGGGCGGCAATTGTCGAAATGGCTTTTGAGTGCGGCGTAGCGCTCGCCGAAAAGCGCACAGCTTTTGTGCCCGGTGGACATGGTCAGCAGATGGCGGACCGTCACTCGTTTCATGCGCCCGGAAATGGCGTCTCCTGCATATTCGGGAAAGAAATCGGCAACGCAATCATCGAGAGAAAGCCGTTTTTCGCCGATGGCGATTCCGATGGCCGAAGAGGTAAAGCTCTTGGAGAGCGAAAACATCTGGTGCCTGTCGGCGGCGCTGCACAAATCGCGGTAGTGCTCGGCAATGATTTTTCCATGGCGCAAAACCATGACGCCGTGCGTGTAGCGAAGTGCCATGAAGGTATTGAGAAAACGATTGAGGGCGGGCGAATGGACGCCGGCTTCCTCCGGAGAACAGCGGTCGAACAGTTGCATAGGATAATCCGTAAATCGAAAGACCCGACCATCTCGTCAAAAGCGGTCGGGAATACCTGAACAAATAGAAAAGACAACGTGGATTTTACCCGATTTTGGCTCTGTTGTTTAGTCAAAATCGCCCTTTGTCAGGGGCGACGCATTTGAAGCAACACCCGTTTATCATTCGTAGATTATTGATGCGTCGCCCCTAATCTTCAATTTTCAATCAGCAATCTTCTGTCTTCAAATGCGCGGACGCACGCAACGCCTCCCGACCTTTTTGTTCCTATCCATTCCGCCCCACATTGCCCGTGGCGGCTCTCCACCTTTGTGTTCCTTTGTGGTTTTTTAAAAAAAACAACGCGCACGATCGGACTGTGGGATTTGTTGCAAATCGCTCTATGATGCCACAAAGCCATGCCGCGCGAAAAGGACACAAAGGAAAACAAAGACCATTACCTTGAAGGGATAGGAACACAAAGTTTTTTTTTGGGTTTTACAAAGTTCTCCCGAAAATCCCTAAAACAACCGCTCACGCGAACCCCCTTTTGAATGATGGAAGCTCATCGCCTTTGTGTTCCTATTCAACCCGTCCAAAAGCTCTTTGTGTTCCTTTGTGTTAAACCTCCGCGACCATCGCTTTGTGGTCTTTGTGGCTCCCTACTGCTGAGGCTCACCGCCCGCCGGGGCTCCCGGCTTGCGTCGCCTGCGCAGATGGCGGACAAAGCTGCAAAAACGCTTCGGCATAGCGCTCGCCGAAAATGCGCAACGATTCCGTATTGAAATGCAGGTTGTCGCCGTTGGGCGTCAATCCGTCCGCCGAAATGCACCGGAATGCCGGAATGGACTCTTCGCACGATTTGATTTGCGCATTGATAACGGGATGCATCAAACCCGGATTCCGTTTTTCCAGAAAGGTACCCAGCTCGCCCGCAAGAAACGGAACGTCCTCCGAAAGCCCTAGCTCGGCACGGAGCGCCTCGACCATCGCACCCAACCGTTTTGCGTAGGTTTCGCGAAGTTCGCGGCTTCCGCACTCTGACTCCCCTTGATGCCAGAGAATCCCCTTGATCACCCCCTGCTTCTGGGCGACTCTCTCCCGGCAGACGGCGTTCGAATACAGGTCTTTTCCCGGCATCCAGCGGCTGAGCGGTGTGCCGCCGACGGCACAGGGAATGAGGCCGATCATCGCATCCGGATTCGTTTCCCGCAATGCCCGGGCAAAACTCATTCCAATGCCGGCCCCGGCTATGTTTTTGTCAAAATGGAGAGGCTCCGTCGCGGCAACCCATTGGTTGTTTCTGTCGAGTTTCCAGACGCCATCCGCCGGCAGACGGTTTTCCGCCGTCAACCTTCCCCGCCCCGCCATATTCGACTGCCCGATCAGCAAAAACAAATCCAGTTTCGGGATAGCGTCTTCCGCAAAACTCCAAAAGGACAGCAATGCAACCAGCAAAAACGCCAATCTCTTTTTCATCATTTCGCCACCCCCCTGTTTCCGGCGAAAGCGCGACCCTTACCGGAAAACCATCAAGGAACCATTGTACAGCGTCTTGATGCCGCTGACCGTCAGGCATTTACCGGCCGTATCCAACGTCACAACGGCATTGGAGACGTCCAAGTGTTTCGGCGTACCCGTTGTCACCTGCCAGGTAACGCCATGCGTTGCGGCATTTTCCACGCTGCCGTTTATGAAATCGATTACCACGAATTCATCCTCGGGACGGATACGGCGTCCTTTCTCCGTCAAGTCGTCCACGCGGATTGTTCCGGTCATGGCCGTCGTCAACAGGGTCAATTTGGAATTCTTGGTGAAGGCGATTTTTCCGTTCGTCTCGGCATCGATGCGGCAAACAAGGGTGAAATCGCCCTCCGGTTTCATCCCGCCCATCGTCAGCGTTCCGGCCTTTGTCTCGTTGCCGGGTGCAATGACGCCGCCGGCGAGGAAACGCCCGTCGCGAACGCCCCACGAGGTCGTACCGAACCCTTGATAGACGCCGCCGGCGGAAATCTTTGGCGTCGCCGTCATCGAACATCCTTCTGCAAGTTCGAAAACGCCATTAGTCGTGACGGTCGTCTGGACGTTGATGTTGTTTGATTTCATCACAATCTTGCCATTCGTCGCCGTCAAGGCAAACCACCGCGTCTGGAGTCCGCTTGTCGGCTCGAAGGTCAACGTTCCCTCGCCGCGCTGCTCGATATGCAATGTGTCATACATCGTACCGTGGATAAAACGGTCTGACGATCCGTCAAACACGAGTTTGCGGGCACACAGTGCGCTGTTGATGTTTTGATAGTGGCCGATTTCATCGCGCCCCGAAAGAACGATGCCGTCCCCCGCGTTTTTGTTGCCGAGACTCAGCACAAGGCTCGGATAAACCTGTTGCGAGGATGTCGCGTCCCATGCGATCGGCGCGGCAAGCTCGATACGCTGGTCCCCACCCGTCATGATAACGATTTCATCGCCGTGGAAAACCATTTTCCCCGCACCGGAAGCCTCGAAAAGCTTTTTCCTTCCACCGCCCCAACGGAAGGCAAGCGGTCCGTAGACATGAAGGTCGAAATCGCCCAGATGGAAGGTCTTTTCCTCGGCAAACGTATCCCATAGCCAGAAAAGCGACGTATCCCGCTCCAGCGTGTACTCGAGATCGTTCACCGTACGCATCAAGGCCGCGGGACTTCCGCCGCCCGCCGGAAATGCCGTCAATGCCGACTCCGCCGCGGCAGACAGTGTACCGTCTTCATCCGCAATCGCCATCGGCAGTTGCATATTGTTCCACAACCACGGCCCGACATATCCCGTCGTTCCGTCATTCTGAAGCGTCGGCAGACGAAGCCCCGTACCGTCGACCGACAGCGCCGTTCCGAGCTCACGCGTAAAATTCGTCACCGTGAGATAATTTCCGTCCACCGTGCCGCCCGAAATCTTGATCGCAGCCTTGCCGCTCTTCAGAGCCATCGAAAACCGCTGATCGACCGCCGGAATCGGACGGTAGTAATTGAAGGCGCCGCCGGAGCCGGCAAAGACGAGTGACGCCCCGTCATTAAAAACAACAGCGTCCTCTGCGGACAGATCCGCATCATCGCTCAACTGGAAGTTCACCGACGATCCGTTATAATTTCCATCCGAATAGCTGCCGTTGATTTCCAGCACCGTCCCAAAGAATTTCGTTCCGGGCTTCACATTGAGACTGTTCGAGCGATGGATGAGTTTCGGGACGGACACGCGGCTTCCCGTCAAACGCAAATTCCGGTTGACGTTTCCGGCGCTCGTGACAACGCCCGGTCCCGACAAATTGCCGAAAAGCGAAATGCATCTTCCGTAATTGTCGTCGTTGTACCAGTCCCCGTCAACAAGCTGCTCGATATCGGCATAAATGCCATAATCCGTCGAATTCCCGAAAATATGCCCCTGCGCCAGACGAACGCAACCATTTGTGAGAATGGCCTTTGGCGTACTCGCATACTTCAAGGTTCCGACTGTCACCGTTTCTCCGTCCAGACTGATGAGCATCGGATCCGGAGCATTTTCCACGTTTTGGATCCAGGCGGTATCCGCCTCCCCGGGGAGCGTTCCGCCCCAGTTGGCCGGATCCGCCCAACCGTACGTACCATCCTCCCGTACCCCTGCTTCCCCCGTCCATTTGACATCGGCGGCCGAAACCATATCCAGAACGCCCATGGCCATGAAAAGGGCAACCAATGTCGAACGTTTTTTTGTTTTCATCTTGTGTTCCTTTGGAAATAGATTGGCGAAACGGACGGGAGTCTTGTTGTCGCTCCTTGAAAATTGTGCGCGAAAAATATCTGGGACATGTTTCTTACATGTTATCAAAAACAAAAATTTCCATCAAGTTTCCCTGCCCCGCCACCCTTATCCCGGGAAAATCCGGAATCATTTATTCCAGGATTTCAATTTTGCC
>JBJEVW010000260.1:0-9232 GCA_051884735.1 Kiritimatiellia bacterium
GGAAGGGACATGGCTCTTTACGCAAAGCGCTCAATTGACAAAGGAACTCAAGGAGAAAGCGCAACAGCGGGCGATTACGCTTGTTGCGCTGGATGAACCGCTCACGGAACATCCGATCAAGCCCGGAAAAGAAGCATTGCCGTTTTGGGACAACCGGATGGTACGGGACGCATGGCTGACGCGCATTCCGGCGGTTTTCTGTGCGGCATGGCTGAAGGCGTGTCCGAAAGAGGCGGCGGACAAGATTGCGTTGACGATGGCGCCTGAATTGGCGGTGTATGCCGGACGGGAGACGCATGTGGCGGGGCTTGTGTGGAGACCAATGGATCGGGAGGCGAAAGAAACGCTTGCGGAATTGCAAAAGACGGCCAAAGCGCTATTGGCGCGGCGGGAAGAGCTGGGGACGCTGCTGGTGCGTGTCAAGGATCCGGCGGATGAGGAGCAAGATCGTCTGGACGAGTTATGTTGTTCGATTGCCACGCTCATGAATGGAGTCGGGGTCCGGCTGGCGCGGGCAGGCGATCCGGAAACAGCCTTTCTCCTATTCCAAAAGGCGAACCGGTTGGTTCCGTTTCTGGTCAGCCCGGTCCTGAACATGGGGACACTGGTACACGAGGCATTGCGCGCAGAAGGAGAGAATGCGTTTTTTGCCGAGCAGAAAGACGAGGTCGTCTCGCTGTTGAGGGAATTCGGGCGATCCTTCGAGGAACAAGAAGAAGAAGCCGATCCGGAGGCATTGGTGACATTTGGCGGCGGGGAGTTGCTGAATGCCGACCCGTACATCCAGGCGGGATGGATTTGGGCGATTAGCGGAATCCGGTTCGATGATACGAACAGACTGGCGCGGGTTGAAACGCTGCTCCGCGAACGGGAAATGCCGGTCGAGGAAATGATGGCCGGATTCCGGGAGAAAATGCGGAACACCCAAACGATGAACGCGTGCCGCTTATTGCCGATTGTCGAGGAAACGGAGAAGACGGACGCGGCGGAGGCGACGGGATGGACGCGTCCCCTCATTGAAAAAGCGGTGAGGGAAATGGATCGCGGGTACGATTCGGCGCATCGCTTCCATTTCATCCGTGCGATTTCGGAGGTGACGGAAAATCCCGTGCTGCAACTGGATTTGAATCTGCTGAAAGCGGACTTCCAGGTTCGCATGGGCGGATTCCGGACGGCGCTCAAGCTGTTGGAGTCGGTCGGGTGTTTTCGCGAGGAAGGGAAGGATGGCGCTCCCTGCGATGTGCGTCTGTATCGAGCCGAGCTCGGGTTTTATGCGCAGCTGCATGTTCTAGGGCCGATGACCAACCTGCTGCAGCGGTGGTCGGCGGAAGAAGGAGCTCCCGGATGGGTATCGCTTTTGCATCGCGGCGTAAAGCGTTCGACCCTCAAGCCGATGGTACGCGAGGATTTGGTCCGGAACCTGGTGGAAGCCGACGGTTTGTATGCGCAGGCGCGGAAGGCGGCGCCGGACGATCTGTGGGAACTTGCGCTCATCCGGTTTGTCAATGCGGTCTATTTGCAGACCATCGCTCCAATGGAGAATCGTCTTGATTTGGTTGCGCTGGGAAAGGATGTTCTCCGTTTGCGGCCGCACGACTATTATGTGAATGCCTGTCTGGGCGATGAAGCGGCGAGCCGGAACGATAAAACGACGGCCCTTGCCTACTATGCGGTCAGCGTTCAGGAGCGTGAGACGATCGAGACCCTCAACAACATGACATGCCTTTTGCTTGAGATGGGGGATTCGGAGCGTGCGTACTGGATGGCGCTCCGGTTGGTTTGCCTGAACGAGAAACGGAAGAGTCCGGAGGTGATTGATACGATTGGCGAAGCGTTATATGCGGTCGGGCAGTATGAACAAGCCTTGGCGCAATATCGGGAAGCGGATGAAGGCTTTGGCGGCAAGCAGCCCGTAGTCCGGCTGCATATCGCGGAGACGTTGCTGCGGCTGAATCGCAGTGCGGAGGCGTTGCGTATTTTGGAAGAAATCCGGGACAAGCGGAGCGCGTTTTCCGTCGATGAAGAACAGCGTTATTCGGAAGCGTTGAAGGAGGCGGAGGCGAAGGTCGGGAGTCCCGACGGCCAATGATAATCGCGGCGCATGGGGTACGGCGGTGCGCGGCCGGGGCGCGTGAAGAGAATGTCACGCAGAGAACGCAGAGATGGGGTGCTTTTCGCTCGGGGATTGGGGTTGCGGGAGGGACGGGCTTCTGCCCGTCCGCAGCATGATCACGCACGCGGGCGCAATGGATCTGTTTTTGCCAGAGGCCTCTCCTTCGCCATTCGTCCGTGACAGCGCTCAAAGGGACCCGGGATAAGGCCGTCCCTTTTTCGGGAAAGCCGCTTTTTCAAGACATTTGCCGTGGTCGCGCGTTGGTGCGGGTCATTCCGCGGAAAGATTCCAGAAAGCCGGGATATCGGCGATGGAGTCGAGAACGGGGCAGCCGCTATTTTCGAGTCGAGCGCGGGACTGGTAGCCGGAAGCGAGGAGGATGCAAGGACAGCCGATGGTATCTGCGACGGCCTTGTCGTGGAGCGTATCGCCGATCATGCAACTTTCGGCGGGGTTGATCTTCCGGGATTGAATCAAGGATTGAGCGATGGCGATTTTGGAGCCGGCGCCGGGGTTGTCGAGGCCACGCACCTCTTGAAAGAACGAGCGAATGCCACGGGTTTGGAGCAAGGCGTCAACGCGGTCCTGTTCACCGGAGGTGACGACGAACATATCGATCCCGTTAGCGGCGAGGATGGAAAGGGTCGATTTGGTTTCCGGGAAGAGATGGGCGGACGGATCGTTTGCGAACGCATGGATGAACGCCTTGGCCATGGCATTCCAGTCCTCCGATTCGAGGCGGAAACCGAGTGCCTCGTAGTAGCCGCGGACGGGCAGATCGAACAATTCGCGATGGCGTTCCACTGTCACTTCGGGCATTTGGCGTTGGCGAAGGAGCAAGTTGATGCCGTTGACGGCAGCCTGGACATCGTCTTGCAAGGTTCCGTTCCAGTCCCAGAAAATTTGTTTTGGAGGCTTCATGGAGCAGTCGGCCCGGTGCCGTTTTGCGGAGAAAAGACGGAGATATCGAGATCGAGGCCACGCGGGGCGAGATCGCCGTAGAAAGTTGGAATGGCGCCGGTGGCGGTGAAATATCCTTGGACTTTGCCATTGGCGTCGAGGCCGGTCTGTTTAAAGACGAAGAGATCCTGCATGGTGATTTGCTGTCCTTCGAGACCGACGACTTCGGTAATCGCGACGATTTTGCGGGAGCCGTCGGAGAGGCGTGATTCGTGGACGATGAGATCGACGGCGGAGGCGATTTGTTCGCGGATAGCCCGGGACGGGAGTTCGATCCCGCTCATGAGCACCATGGTTTCGAGACGGGCGATGACGTCGCGCGGGGTATTGGCGTGGACAGTTGTCAGGGATCCATCGTGGCCCGTATTCATGGCCTGGAGCATATCGAGCGCCTCGCCGCCGCGGCATTCGCCGACGATGATGCGGTCGGGGCGCATACGGAGGGCATTGCGCACGAGATCGCGGATTGTCACGGCGCCACGGCCCTCGATATTTGGCGGTCTGGCCTCGAGGCGGACGAGGTGCGGTTGCGCGAGCCGGAGTTCGGCCGCATCTTCGATCGTGAGGATCCGTTCGTTATGCGGCAGATAGTTTGAAAGCACGTTGAGGAAAGTCGTCTTGCCGGATCCGGTACCGCCTGCGACGATGATGTTTTTGCGCAGCAGGACGCAGATGCGGAGAAATTCGCACATTGCGTTGGTGATGGTGCCGAATTGGATCAGATCGCGATCGAAGAGTTGGCGTTTGGAGAATTTCCGGATTGTGATGCACGGGCCATCGAGCGAAAGCGGATGGATGACGCAGTTGACGCGGGAGCCGTCGGAGAGACGGGCATCGACGTAAGGCTGGGATTCGTCGACGCGGCGACCCAGAGGGGAGACGATGCGTTCGATGATGGCGAGGACGGAGGCGTCGTCCATGAATGACTGATCGGTCAGTTCGAGCCGGCCACGGCGTTCGACGAAGATTTTATCCGGGCCGTTGACCATGATTTCCGTAACGGAATCGTCCTCGAGGAGCGGTTCGAGCGGGCCGAGACCGAGCGCCTCGTGGAGCAGTTCCCGGGCGAGGGCGGACGGGGAGAGATCGGGGGGGAGCTTGTCGCGGATTTCGTCGACGATTGTCCGCACGGTCTCTTCGGCGCGGGAATGGAGTTCTTCGGCGGAGATTCGTGATGCGGTCAGTCGTTTGATATCGAGACGGGTGAGGAGTTCGGCATGGATTTGCTGCTTGATGGAACGGCGCAGTTCCATGCGGGCGCGATCGGGTGCGGTGGGGGCGGGTTTTTGAGGGGACGCGGGGGCAGGCGCAGCGGGCATCGGGGAAGGCGTTGATGCGGGCGCGGGCTGTGGCGCGGGTGGCGCGGGTGGCGCGGCGGGCGCGGGCTGTGGCGCGGGTGGCGCGGGCTGTGGCGCGGCGGGTGCGATAGGCGCGTCTTGGACGGCGAGGACGGTCAGCGTGTAATCCCCGATAGAGATGGGGGTAGAGGGCTGGACGGAGGCCCGTTTGTGGACGGGCATGGCATTGAGGAACGTTCCGGCATCGGAGTTCATGTCCTCAATCAGGGCCGTTGCGCCGGAGAGTGTCAGAATGGCGTGGCGGGGAGAGATGCCGTTTCCGTCCAATCGGATTCGGCATCGATCGCTTGAGCCGATCACATACGTGCCATCGGGAAGTTCGGCTTTGACGGGGGAAGCGCCTGGGCTGAAGATGGTGATGATGTGCATGGAGAGCCTCCATCAGGGACGGATGGCGCGCGGCGTTTTCGTGCGCTTTTGCCGAGCTTCATTCAAGGATTGCAGTTCACCCTCGATTTTTTGGAAATCGACGCGTGGCAGTTCGGATTCGGTGTAGACGTCGCGCGCATTTCTAAGCGTCAGGAAGAGACGCCCCTTCATCTGTTGGGCGAAGACGAGGATTTCGGCCTCGCGGGGCGTTACGAGGAGGGTGACGGTGCTATAGCCGGCTCGGGAGCGCGAGGCGGACATGGAGCGCGCGGTATCGGAACCGGTGGCGAGAACGGTTACATTTTGGAGTACCGTCATGGTGACGAGTTGAGCATTCTCGTCGTTTCCGGATTCCGGGAGGGCGAACATGCCGAGGACATCGACATGATCGTTCGGGTTCACGTGTCCGGCGACAGCGGCTGCACCGGAGACGGGGATGGAAACGGCCCGCATGCCGGGGGTAATTTCTTCCGAAAGTTGGCGCGATTGTTCGCGACCGCCTTCGAGGTATGTCCAGAGGAGCGGGTTGCCGCGATCGACGGAATGCGTGAGCCGGCGGCCGATGACGCTCAAATTGTCTTCAAGGGAGATGTTGTCGGAGGTGGTGCTGCTTTCGAAGACTTTGAGAGAGACGAGATCCTCCCGTTTGATGACCGTTCCTTGCGGCAAGGAAGTCGCGACACCGAGCACATTGACGACGCGCTGGGTCCGGAGAATTTTCTCCTTCATGGCATCGACTTCACCTTTTTTCGCATTGAGCCATGCGTGGGCAAGCAAAGCGGCCAGAAGTCCAATGGCCAATGCGGCAATCAGGACGAATTTTTGTTTCATGGCGGATTCTCCGGGAGGGGGACTATTGTGGTGTTACGGCGTGAAGGGGAAACCGGTGCCGGGGCGGGGCGATGCAAAGGCACGTCCTGTCCGATGCCGGCTTGTCCGGGGCGCAGATCAGGATTTGACGCCAATCGTCTTTTGGATTTCGCCGGCGATCTTTTCGGAAAGCCGGTCGACGGCTTCCTGTTCGGACGCTTCGACCATGACGCGGCAAAGTTTCTGGGTTCCGGAATAGCGCACGAGAACGCGGCCGTTCTTGCCGAGTTCGCGTTCGGCGTCGCAGATGGCCGCGGAGACGTTTGGTAAAGAGGTCAGCGGCGGTTTTTCGACGACATCGATATTGATGAGGCGCTGTGGAGCCTCGTGGAAAATGGACGCGAGTTCGGAGAGTTTGCGTCCGGACTGTTTCATTGCGGCGAGGAGCTGGAGGGCGGAGACGATGCCGTCGCCGGTGGTATGCTTATCGAGGAAGATCACATGGCCGGACTGTTCGCCGCCGAGGGAGGCGCCTTCCTTTTGCATCAATTCGAGGACGAGGCGGTCGCCGACGCCGGCATCGAGCCAGCGGATTCCCATTTTTTCAAGGACGAGACGGAGTCCGAGGTTAGACATGGGCGTGAGGACGACCGTCTTGTTGTGGAGCGAACCGTTTTCGAGCATGGATTTGGCGCAAATGGCGATCGTATGGTCGCCGGAGACCTCGTGTCCATTTTCATCGACGGAAATCAAGCGGTCGGCATCGCCATCGAATGCGAGGCCGATATCGGCCTTTGTCTCGAGGACTTTGCGGCGCAGGTCTTCCGTATGTTGGGAGCCGCAGTTGCTGTTGATGTTGGTGCCGTTGGGTTCGGCGTGGATGGTGACGACATCGGCGCCGAGTTCGGAGAAGATGGTCGGAGCGATGGCGTAACTGGCGCCATTGGAGCAATCAAGGACGATTCGCATGCCGCTGAGGGTGAACTCGTTTGGGAATGTCGTCTTGCAAAATTCGATATAACGGCCATGGGCGTCGTTGATGCGGTGGGCGCGTCCGATTTGGTCTGGCGGAGGCGTTTCGAGGGAAAGCGTTCCGCCGGAGAGGTAGCTTTCGATTTCGTTTTCGAGGGCATCGCTGAGTTTAAAGCCGCCGGAGGAGAAGATTTTGATGCCGTTGTCTTCGAATGGGTTATGGGAGGCGGAAATCACGATACCGGCGACGCAGCGCATGGAGCGCGTCAAGAATGCGATACCGGGCGTCGGCAGCGGGCCTGTCAGGAGGACATCGACGCCCATGGAGCAAATTCCGGCCGTGAGGGCGTTTTCGAGCATATAGCCGGAGAGACGGGTATCCTTTCCGACAAGAATACGATTGAGGCCGGTATGCCCTTTTTTGAGGACATAAGCCGTTGCACGACCGATTGCGAGCGCCATTTCGGCTGTCATCGGATGTTGATTTGCGATGCCGCGGACGCCATCGGTTCCAAAGTATCTACCCATGATGAAACAAACAAAAGACAGAGTGAGAGAGGTGATTGAATGGACTATACCATAATCGGAAAAACAATGCCACGGGGCGGTGAGCCACCGCGGGCGGGGCGGTGAGCCACCGCGGGCGGAGCGGTGAGCCACCGCGGGCGGAGCGGTGAGCCACCGCGGACGGGAGCCGCGGCATGCAAAACGCCCAGCGTGGGACGGGATGGTGCCGCGGGCGAGTGCGCGGCATGCACGAGGCGGCGCGGGGGAGCGGCTAGAGCGAGAAAGGCGAGCAAGCGAATCCGCCGTGCGGGGAGATTGGTTCGCCCGCTTGCCGGAGGTGGCTGAGATCGCCCATCACCTGGCACCGGAATCCGGCTTTGTCGCTTTGCCGTTCCTCGCTGTTCAAGACGGAGACGGAGGTCGGGGAGAGCCAGAACGAATGCCAGAGTTGCATGGGGGAGATGTTCAGGACATGGCCGGCGCTGACACCGATTTGGCCAAGATGGCAGAAGAAGACGAGCGTTGCGTCGCGCTTGGCGTCCAGATCGATCCGGTAGTAGCGTTCTTCGCGGTGGTAGCCATAGCGGGCGAGAACCTCGTCGATGCCGTTGCAGATGGCGGAGATGCGTTCGGCGGCTTCCGGAAAAACCGATTGGACAGATTGGCTTTTGTACCAGTTTTCCGGGTCGAAATGCAGCGGGTCTCGCGTCCAGAAGTCGGGAAGAAGATCCCAGACGACGCTTGTTTGCTTGTTGGAACCATCGGGGCGAGGATGCAGGGGACAAGAGACCTCTGCGAGCCAAGGGAGTGTTTCCGCCTGCAAATCGAGTGCTTCAAGCGTTGGTTTTGCCGTTGCTTGCGCGCGTCCGAGCGGGCTGCAAAAGACGGCGGTCACGGGCCAGGTGGCGGTTCTTTTTGCGAGCGCCTGGGCCTCCCGGAATCCGGGCTCGGTCAAGCTGTCGATCGAATAGTCGGGATCGCCGTGTCGGATAAAAACGAGACGCATTGCCGGGTTAGAAAAGCATGATGGAAGCGTAGGAGATGACGCCGATCAGGGCCCAGAGCAAAATCCCTTGGATCAAGGGGCGCACACCGCATGCCTTGAGTGCGGCTGGCGTCAAGCTGGAGCCGATGAGGAACAGGGTGGCATTGATGCCGTGTTTGGCCAGCAGGACGAGGAAGGCGGACGCCGATTTGGGGAAGGGGGTATAGGTATTGACGACCATTGCCAATGCGAAGAGGAAGATGAACCAAGGAATGGCAACCTTCTTTCCCTTGCGGCGGAAAATCAGCATGGTGGCGAAAGCGAGGGGGAGAATCCAGAGCGCGCGCGTGCATTTCACGAGTGTGGCGGTTTCCCATGCGACCTTTGTGCCGGGTTCCATGTAGGCGGCGTCGAAAGCGGCGCCGGCACCGACGACCGAGCTGGTGTCGTGGATTGCGATTGCGGCCCATTCGCCAAATTGGGCTGCATCCATATTGAACAGGTGTCCCAACGGCGGGAAGAGGAACAAGGCAACGGCATTGAGCAAGAAGATGGTGCCGAGGGAGACGGACATCTGGTCATCATCGGCATCGACCAGCGGGCCGACGGCGGCGATGGCACTGCCGCCGCAAATGGCGGTGCCGGAGGAAATCAAGTAGGAAGTGCGTTTATCCACCTTCAGCAGCCGTCCGACAACCCAACCCAGCAGCATGACAATCACGACGCTGAAAATGGTCATGACCATGCCGTCTTTTCCGCTCTTCAAGGCGGATGTCACATTCATGCCGAAGCCGAGTCCGACAACGGATGCCTGCAAGAGGAATTTCTGGCCTTTTTTCACTTGTTTGGCGAAGACGGTTCCAAACAGGAAGGCGAAAACGATGCCGGTGAACAGCGTCATGGGCGGTGTCACGTTCGGGCAGATTGCCGCAATGGCCAACAGGACGATAAAGAGGATTTTTTTGAATAGATCTGCCTTGGGGCATGCCGGTGAGGCGACCGGGGAGTCGTTTGAAGTTTGCATAGTGGCGAAGGGGATAAAAAAGAAGTTTTCCGGAAGGATAGCAAAAATGGGATGTTTTTTACAGAGCGGAAAAAAATCGCACCCTTATCCCGGAAAAATCCGGGATAAATGATCCCAGGTTTTCAATTTCGCTT
>JBJEVW010000261.1:0-9157 GCA_051884735.1 Kiritimatiellia bacterium
GATGGATTCCGGTGCAGCGTGTTTTCGTTTCGCCGATTTCGATTCCGGCAGGGTAGGCCGCCTTCAGTTTCCAGTTTGGAACGGATAAGCAAATTTTCGAGATTGGAGGCTTGGAGTTGCATTCTTACGGGAAGCGACTGACCAAGGACGACATTCCCACGGTCGAGCCGGAATTATACGAAGGGCACGAGGAGAATGCGCCTTGGCGGGCGGCGGCGCAGGCCCGCATCGAGAAAATCCGCAAGGGTGACATGACGCTGGTTGTCCGCGATGGTGCCGGAAAAGCGGTTGAAAACGCCCGTGTCAAGATTGAAATGAAACGCCATGCCTTTGGCTGGGGGTCCGCGCTCTACGTCTGGAGTTTTTATGGCGACTCGCCGAATGCGCAACGCTACCGCGAGACCTTTTTGGAGCTGTTCAACCTTATGGTTCCCGAAAACGGGTTGAAATGGAGTTCGTGGGACAACAATCGCAATCGCGAAGAAACGCAAAAGATGGTCGATTGGGCGTTGAAGCATGGTTGTGAAGTCCGCGGTCATACGCTTGTATGGCCCAGTTTCCGGAGAAATCCGGAACGGATCACAGAGCTCAAAGAGCAACCGGAGAAACTCCGGGCCGCCATCGATGCCCATATCCGCGATATCGCGACCAGCATGCGCGGAAAGATTCGAGCATGGGATGTCATGAACGAACCGACGACGAATCACGAGTTCATGGACATTTTGGGGGCGGCAGAGGTTGGACGCTGGTGGAAGCTGGCCCGCGAATGCGACCCGCAAGCGCAATTGTTTTTGAACGAAAACCAAATTCTCGCTGAGACGAAATTAAAGAGTCTGGAGCAACATTTAGATAAAATCCTACGTTATGGCGGAGAGCTTGGCGGTATAGGCGTCCAAGGCCACATTGGAGTCGGCACGGCTTCGCCGGAGCGGATCGTTGCCATCTTCGATCGACTTTCGAATCGGTATCATGTCCCGGTTTCCATCACGGAGTTGGACATCCTATCGGACAATGCGGAGCTTCAGGCGATGTATTTGCGTGATGTCTTGACAGCGGCATTCAGCCATCCGGCTTGCGATTCCGTGACATTCTGGGGCTTTTGGGATGGTCGCCATTGGCTCAAGAATTGTCCGCTGTACCGGGAGGATTGGACGCCTAAACCGGGCTTGGAGGTTTACAAGAAACTCGTTTTCGAAGATTGGTGGACTCGGGAGAATCGTCTTACGGACGCGAAAGGCGTGGCTTCGTTACGTGCCTTTTACGGCGATTACGAGATAACCGTGGAGATTCCCGGAAAGACGCCCGTGAAAAAGAAAATCGGATTCCGAACGCAATCGTCCGAGCCGATTGTACTTACGATTCCGTAACCTTTTGTTTTTGCTTGTTTTTGTTTACAATTGGCGATAGAGTCAATTGCAAGCATTTGTTTATCTTGACCGGCCATGTGGAAAGTCTATGCACTGCTCTCTGCCATTTTTGCGGCATTGACGGCGATTTTCGGAAAAATCGGCGTTGAAGGCGTCTCGTCCAATATTGCGACAGCCATTCGCATCTCCGTCATTTTGGTCTTGACCTGGGGAATTGTCATGGCGACAGGTGGCTTGCCTCAGTTAGGAGCACTGTCTCTCCGCACGTGGGGGAGCCTCGTTCTTTCCGGGGTGGCAACGGGGCTGTCTTGGCTTTTTTACTACAAGGCACTTCAGCTTGGAGAGGCGTCCAAAGTGGCTCCCGTCGACAAACTATCGGTCGTTTTCGTGATATTGTTTGGAATTGTGTTTCTGCACGAAACGGCCGATGCGAAAGTTTTGTTGGGAGGAGCGCTCATTTTGGCCGGATCGCTTGTCCTGCTCCTGTAAGGATTTTTTTCAAATATTAGCCAATTATTACATTTCCTGTGATTCTTGATTCATTGCCGTACCTCATTTTATACTGAACCGGCAGGCAGCCAGTCCGCTGTCTGGAATCGTTATTTTTTTATGAGGTGATACATGACTGATACAAGATGGCGCGTCATTCAAGCGGTTGTGTTTTCGGCAGTTTTTCTGACGATTGCGGCAACGGCGGGTGGGCAGACGGTTTGGACGGGAGACGGCACGAGTTGGGCGGAGGCGAGTTCGTGGAGTTCCGGTTTGCCAGCTTCGAATTTGAGTGCGGAGTTTGCGACAGACGCGCCTATCGTTGAAATGCCCATGACGGCCACGGCGCTTGGCCTCCAGGTTCGCGAGACTGCGGCCGAGGGGGTGCAGTTTAAAGCGGCGGCAGACGATGCGCAGACGCATAAACTGACGATTGGAACAAGTGGCATCGTGATCGAAAAAGGGGCGGGATCTGTCATTTTTGATGGGGTACAGACTGGCGGAAAAGCCGTTTCTGTGGAAACGGCGGGCACTCAGTTCTGGGAGAATGATTCTGGCGAACCCGTTATTTTGGCAGGGGGATTGAATTACGGCGCGAAGCTGACGCTCTCCAACGGCGTGTTCCATGTTGGTGGCGTCTTCGATGCGGCGAATTCGTATACTGAGCTTTTGGGTACCACCAATTCATCCATCCATCTGATAGATGGTTTGTCCAGCGGAAAGAGTCAAATGATACTTACCGGCGTCAATCTTTTCGTCGATGGCGCACCGCTACGCATCCCGAATCTTTTCCGGTTCGGTAACGGAACCTCCATTCTCCAGGGTGATGGTCCCATGATCTTCACGGGCGGAGACGATGGTAATTCACCATCTATCCTTTTCGCGCAGTACAGGAACCAACCGCTTACCATTCGGCGGAGCGGAACAGTGGACTTTTTGGCTCCCATTGCGCTTTGCACGTCCGGATCCAGTCCAAACAACGGCACATTGGGACTCATGGCGGGAAGCGGCTCTCAAGTCATCTTGCACCAAGGCTTTTGGGATATGGCGCAAGGAAACTACGACAAGGATGAAAGCAGCAATTACAATCGAGGTGCCAAATTGTGCTTTGATGGCGTTGCTGCGAACTACACTCTCATCGGGGAAAGCAAGCACGGGTGGCGCTCTTCCGGAACGCACGCGGCGACGAGCATTGTCCAAGACAAGTCGGGGCCGAATTTTATCAGCCTTTCTGCGGGAGACGGTCCGAAGACATTCGCGCCGTTTGGGCGTGGCATGCTGCGGACCAATTACGGTCTGACAACCTTTTTCCGGGCATTGGAGCCGGATCTTGTCATTACGAATGGTGTAGGTGCCGATCCGTCGACCGGAAACGATGGCGGGCGTCCGTTTGGGTTCGCCTCCGACTATGACATAACCTTTGCAGGCGGTTTTGATGTACGCCAGCCTGCATTGGCAATCGTCTCCATGAATATAGGCGATGGGGATGTTTTGTTTGATGGAGAAATCCGTTTGGGTACGAGCAAAACTTCATGGACGCTCGAACAGGGTGGTTTCCATTTTTTGCCGGGCTCCTTCTTTACCGGAACAAACAATTGCGGAGACCTCCGCCTGTATCCATCCCGTCCATCGATCATTTCCGGGCAGTCGGAATCCATGGGGACATTGGATTTGGGCGGAAGCGCCATCGAGTTGGACTATGCATCCAATCCGTCCGGAAAGTTCCCCGTATCGACCAACAACACCTCGGCGTTGCGGTTAAGCGGTGCGGACATTTTGCTAGCGGGCGGTTCCGGTGTTGTTGACTCGGTCGCTGCCGATTCCGGGACCTTGTTGCGAGCCGGGCGCAACAGCATCTATCGCAAGAGTGGAGAGGCGATTATCGATTTGGGAAGTCTGACAGTCGCAGCTCCCGCGTCCGGAACACTCGATGTCCAATCGAAAACGGTCAAGGTACGTGAATCGGGTGATGGAACATCCCTCTTCAAGGATCTTGGCTATTTCACCGTCGATCGTTCGGCTTGGGCTTCGGTTGACCAGGATGGGTTCCTGGTTCCGCTCACGGTAGAAGTTCCGCTTGCGGAATCTGTTGCGGGCGAGAATGCGTATCTTACGGAAAGTTGCACATTGGCAGGCTCCGGAAACCAGGATGTACAGACGTTGCGTGTTCAAGCGGACACGGAAGATATTGTTCTGGATATCGGAACACGCTCCGCGCTCGTCTTGCGTCAGTGCGGCCTGCTGGTAACGGGAAGTCGTGATGTCACCATCCGCGGAAATGCCAACCAGTTCATTACGAAGGGCGGGGAGTACGATATGGGGCTCTCGTTGCTGAACCATGGAGATGGTGTTTTGACCATCGATGCACCGCTGAAGGTAAGTTATCTGCTATTGGGCGGAACGGGGCCCATTCGCGTTCTTTCCACCAATTCCGTCAATGGGGCGACCTATCTGAACCGGGGAAGAATCCTTTTGGGCGAAAATGGCTTTTTGACTGCGACTTCGCCCTTGACGATCAACGGATCCACGCTCGTTCCGGAAACCGACTCGGTTCTTTCCAACAAAATAACCTTGGGGCCCGGTGGTGCAATTTTCGAAGTAACCGAAGGCGTCGAGCTTGATGTGCGCGGTGCCATTGGCGGGGCGACCGGCTCCGTGCGCTCGGAAGGAGCCGGCACGCTTGTTCTCAGTGGCGATAATACATTCAATGCCCCCGTCTATTTGAGCAAGGGGACGGTTCGGCTTGGAGCGGCAACCGGACTGGGCCCCGATTCATCGGTGAAAGCACGCCTCAGTTCGCCGATTTTCTTGGATGGAGCAACGCTTGACCTGGCGGGTTTCTCGCCAAATGTCAGTTTCATTCGTCTCGATGGCGGCGCCAAGATCACCGATTCGGTCGGAGGCGGTGCACTTGCCGGATTCGAGTATGATTTGCGCGATGGTATCGTGGATGTTCCGCTCAACGATTTGACAGCCGGCATCTACAAACGTCCCGAACATTCGATTCCGTTGTTCAAGCGCGGTCCTGGAGACGTGCATGTTTTGCAGAGTCTCCACCACAGCGGATTGACAACCATTGAAGAAGGACGTCTTTTTGTCGATGGCGACCTTTCCAACAGTCCGGTCCATGTCAAGGGAGGAATGTTCTACAGTTCCGGCAATGTAGGCGGCTCCCTCAATATTCAGGAAGGCCGCATTGTGCTTGGACTCGATCCGGAGACGGATGCCTCGTTCTCGACGATGACCATCGCCGGTGGCGGAATTGGTTTGGGCGATGCGGCGGTTGTCCGCATTAGCGTAAGCGGCGAGGCAAATGGAGGATTTATTGCCACGCATCCGTATGCGCGCATTTGCATTGACCAAGCGACTCTCGACCTGAACCGGACGCACGATGCAGGCCGGCGTTTGATCGAGGGAATCTGTTTGATCCGCAACGATGGACACTATTCTATTCAAGGCGAGTTTGCCGGATTCCCCGAATCGGTCGAACAGCCGATTGGAAATGGAAACACGTTGGTCATGACCTATCAAGGCGGAGACGGAAATGATATCGTTCTCACCATGGTAAGTCATGCGTCCATTCTTTTTGTGCGTTAAGTTCAACCTATTCTTCCTCTCCTCTCCTCTATTATTTTCCTCTATTTTCTATTCCAACCGATGAACCGAAATCCGTTTTTTCTGGCGGGTCTGCTGTTGGCTTCTTTCCCGTTATTGCTTTCTGCAGAGCTGGCTGCCGCACCCAAGTTTTTGTACGATTCGAATCCCGTCCATTCCGCCTCCGAGATTACGCGGGTTCATGGGAGCTTCACGGTGATACCGCGTCCGGAAGGGGGGATTGACATAAAAGCGGCCCCTACGAACGATGGTTATCCAGGTCTTTCCTTTGTTCCTGCGAAGGGCGAGAAGACATGGGATTTTTCGCCATGGGGGCATGTCGAGACGAAACTCACGAATCTCGGGGGCAAGCCACTATCGATTGGATTGCGCGTCGACAACAACGGCAACTGGCGGGATTCGCCATGGAATTGCGAAAATGTCTATTTGAAGCCCGGTGAATCAAAGGTGGTGAAAGTCTTTTTCGGCTATCAATACGGTTATCAAGCCGGCTATCCGCTCAATCCCGGAGCGGTTTCTCAGGTTCTGTTGTTTTTGAACGGAAAATCGGCGGAAGAGCGTTCTTTCCGGATTGAAGACCTGATGGTCGCGGGCAGCGCTGGAGAAAAGCCAGATTCCCACCAGAATGCAGCCTATATAGCCCATTCGGGAAAATTGCTTGGAGGCGGTGCAAACGAGCGCCCCAAATTGGATACTGCGGGAGCTGTTGCGCGGTATGAAGCGCAGGAGACGGTCGTCGTCTCGTTCGAGAAATCGAATGGACGGCTTTCGTTGCGTCCGGTTGCGGAAAAGCCCGGCATTTGGAATCTCCGCAATTTCCATCAAGTCGAAGCAGTTGTCCGCAATGATGGAACAGACGCCGCGGAAGTCATGGTTTCGGTCGAGAGTCCTGCGGGGCCGACTGATGCCGAAACAGCAACCTTGAAACCGGGTGAGAAGAAAATCATTGCGGTTTCGTTTCTGCCCAAAAAGCCTTTCAAGATTGTGCCCGTAGACGGCGGCAAGTACCAACCGGAGAAGGGAAGCGGGACGCGTTTTGAAAGCAACCGTGCGCGGAGCGTGACATTCCGTGCTGCGCAGGGAACAAAACTGACCATATTGGGCGTGCGGGCCTCGGCTCCGGCTGGTGTTTTCCCGGAATGGCTCGGAAAGCGTCCGCCGGTTCCCGGGAAATGGAAGCAGACCTTCTCGGAAGAGTTTGATCATCCGGAGATTGATTTCCACCGGTGGAATATCTACACGGCAAATTTCTGGGATCGCCGCACGCATTTTTCGAAAGAGAATGTCCTTTTGAAAGATGGTTGTGCTTTATTGCGGTACGAACGCAAGCAAGGCTTCCACAATGACGATCCGGAGGACAAAAGTCCGGTCGCGAAAACCGGGTTTGCATGCGGTTTTTTGGATACCTACGGAAAGTGGACGCAACGATACGGCTATTTTGAAGCGCGTGTGAAGTTGCCGCGTGCCATGGGCCTTTGGCCTGCATTTTGGACGATGCCGGATCGTGGCGGGTCGAGAGATCCGAAGACGAATCCGCAGTGGAAACGCGCCGGCACCGGAGAAGGTGGCATGGAATTCGACATTCTCGAGCACTTAACGGCTTGGGGACCCTATCGGTTCAATTCGGCCTTTCACTGGGATGGATACGGGAAAAACCACAAAGCAACCGGAACGTCGCAAATGTATTGCACGGCGGACAAAGACGGTTTTGTGACCGTGGGTATGCTTTGGCTTCCGGGATCTGTCGCCTACTATGTCAATGGCCAGTTGCAGCTCAGCTGGGAAGATGAACGTATTTGTTCGGTTCCTTCTTATCTCATTCTTTACATGGTTTCAGGTGGATGGGCCAATCAACCGTTGGATTTGGCAGCTCTTCCGTCCGGTTTTGCCATTGACTATGTTCGCGTTTGGCAGCGTGAGGACCTGATCAATCCGGAAGACGGACCGCAGGAAAATGACGGGAAACCTCGGGCGCAATACTAGCGGTCGGAAGGGTGGTTAGCCGCCACGGGAAAAGAGAGTCGCGGTGGCGAGCAAAAGCCGCAAAACGTGTGGTGCGCGACGAAACATCGCGCGCCGCTTTGCTTGTGTGCCTCGGCGGTTTGCCACCTGTTTAGGCCCATGAAGGTCAATCTGTTGGGGGAAGAAAAAAACTCCCACCGATACGATAGGTGTATGGTGGGAGGGAAGGAAAGAATGGCCGAAAGACTATTTTTGGCGTGCTTCTGTTTTTTCAGTGAATACGGGATCGTCCGGAATTTTTCCGATGCGCCGATTGCCGGAGAGCCAGGCCCAAGCGCCGAGCAAGAGGGCAATGGCAAGTCCGATGGTTTGCGCGAGGGGAAGATCAAGTCCGAATCCGTATGGGCCACCGCGTTTTGAAGATGTCCAAAGGATGAAGGTTGTTACGATGAAGGTAATGAAGATGCCGGGAAGGAGCGTAATGAATCCATTGCGGCGCTGGCTAAAGAGCCAAACGGAGCAAGAAAGCAAAGTGAAGGAAGCCAGCACTTGATTTCCCCATGCGAAGTAGTTCCAGAGGTATCCAAACGATTTGTTGTCGATATTCGACCAGAAAAGCAAGACAATGACGATTCCGATAATCGGGAGGCAAAGCAGGATGCGCGAATGGGCTCTACGTTGGTCGAGATGGAAGATTTCCGCAAGGCTCAAACGAAGGGAACGCATGGCGGTATCGCCGGAGGTAATGGCGAGGATGATGACGGCAATGACGGTCAAGGAGCCCATCCAGCTGCCGAGGAAGTGCTTTGTTATGACAAGCAGAACATGATTTGGGTTTGCGGTGAGTTGTTCGGGCATCAAGTTGTAGATGGCGTAGCCGGCGGCGGCCCAAACCATGGCGATTGCTCCCTCGACAATCATCATGCCATAGAAGGACGAGCGTGCCTGCCGCTCGGAAATCATCGTGCGGGCAATAATTGGGGACTGTGTGGCATGGAAGCCTGAGAGAATGCCGCAGGCAATTGTCACGAAGAGGCACGGAAGAATTGGATTTTTCTCTTGAAAAGCCTGGAAGAGCGGGAGGCTTTCCGGATTCGTCTTGAGAAGACCCGGGTGAATGAAGGATTCATGCCAGACAAGAGAAATCATAATCGCCGCCGTTCCGACAAGGAGCATCAGCCCGAAAACCGGATAGATTTTGCCGATGATTTTGTCAATTGGAAAAATGGTCGAGGCGATATAGTAGAGGAAGATCAAAAGAATCGAAAGAAGCAGAACCGGCGGGAACGATACTCCAAAAACCGCAATGGATGCGGTCGTGTGAATCATGCCAGAAATCAAGGCGGCAGGAACATTAATGAAAACGGCGACGACGAGCAGGAGCAAGAAGCACATGAATACGGAAAAGGCGACATACACGGGTGTATTTGTCGCCAGCCGAATCAACGCCGGATGGTTCGCACCCCTGTGACGGAGTGACATCATTCCGGCGACAAAATCGTGGACTGCTCCGCCGATGATATTCCCAAAGGGAATAATCAAGAAGACGATTGGGCCGAATTTGACCCCAAGAATAACACCGATAACGGGGCCGACACCGGCGATATTCAAAAGTTGGATCAGCATATTCTTCCAGTGCGGAAGAACAACATAGTCGACGCCATCAGCGAACAGGCAGGCCGGTGTTGTACGATCATCGGGTTGGAGTATTTTTTCAACGAAAC
>JBJEVW010000262.1:0-9151 GCA_051884735.1 Kiritimatiellia bacterium
CCGAAATCGGAGGCTCTTCCGCAATCGAACTCGTGGATTGCCCCGGCCTCCTCATTGAAGGAGGCTCCGTTTCCGGCATTTCCGAACGCGCCATGCAGATCCTCGCCGGCAACCGCAAATCGCTTGAACCCGGCCACGCCAAAATCAAGAACGTCCATTTCCGGGATATCGGCCTCGTCGCCCATACGTACGCCCCCGCCATCCTCCTCGAGGGATGCGGCAATGCCATCGAAAACTGCTCTTTCCAAAATACCCCTTCCAGCGCAATCCGGCTCGAAGGAAACAACCATTCCATCATCTCCAATGCCTTCGTCAATTGCCTGCAACGATCCGACGATCAAGGCGTCATCGATATCTGGGGCAATCCTTCCTATCGCGGCAACCGCATCGTGTCCAATCTCTTCCGCGACGTCGGCCGCACCCCCGGCCAGCTGCCCGCTCCGCCCGCCCTCGGCCGCTGCGCCGTTCGGTTGGACGATCTGATCGGCTTCACGCAAATCGAAAGCAACCGCTTCGAACGCGCCTCCCAAGGCCGTTTCGGCGCTATCCAAATCAACGGTGGCGGGCACAATACCATCGCCGGTAATTCCTACCTCGAATGCCCCATCGCCATCAGTATCCAACGCTGGAACGCCGATCGATGGGAACGAACCTTCCAAGACCCCCGTACACGCGAGATTCTCTGCACGCAGATTTCCCTTGTCCACCCCGCCTGGCAATCCGCCTATCCGGGCATCTCGTTCGACGCCATCTGTCGCGACGGTCCGGGAACCAATCTTTGCCTGGATGCCTCCCCGACATTCTGGTGACAATGCCTCTTCCCGTTTCTTCTCTCACGTCTTCACCCACACTACCATTCGCCATGAGCATCATCCCATTCCCCGGTCAAAAGGAACCTCTCCGGATCGGCGTCCTCGGCTCCGGTTCCGGCTCCAATATGCAGTCGATCCAAGACGCAATCGAGGCCGGTACGCTGAATGCCAAAATCGTCTGCACCATCGCCGATGTACCCAACGCCAAAATTCTCGATCGCGCAAAAAAACACGGCATCCCTTGTGCCTATCTCGATCCCGCTCCCTGGAAGACCAAGCTCGAAGGCGATGCCGAATCCCGCTATATCGAAATGCTCCGGAAGGCCGATGCCCAGGTCATCGTCCTGGCCGGATTCATGCGCATCGTCAAAAAACGCTTCCTCGATGCTTTTCCCTACCGCGTCCTCAATATCCATCCCGCCTTGCTTCCGGCTTTTCCGGGTGTCGCCTCCTGGAAACAGGCGCTTGACTACGGGACCAAAATCGCCGGGGTGACCGTCCACTTCGTCGATTCCGGAACAGACTCCGGCCCCATCATCGTCCAACGCTCGGTTCCCGTCCTTGATGACGATACGCCTGAATCGCTCCATGCACGAATCCAAATCGAGGAACATATCGCCTACCCGGAAGCCATCCGCCTGCTCGGTGCCGGCCGCCTGCGCATTGAAGGACGCCGCGTCTTCCAAATCCCCGAAGCCTAAGCCACACCATTCCTCCCCCTGACATGCCTCAACGCTCTGCCATGAAACTGCTCGTCCTCGATGTGATGCCGTTGCTCTACCGCGGCCACTTCGCTTTGCTCAATCGCCCGCGTATCACATCCTCCGGTTTCAATGCTTCGGCGCTTTTCGTCTTCGCCAATATCGTCCATGACTTGATTTCTTCGCGCGGCGCGACCCACGCAGCGTTCGCCATGGACACTTCGCCGACGTTCCGCCACGAACGCTACCCCCTCTACAAGGCAAAACGGGATAAACTCCCCGAAGATATCTCCGCCAGCATCGGTCCGGCTGAAGATTTCGCAAAGGCTCTGCGGATCCCCTTTCTGCGGATTCCTGGATACGAGGCCGATGATGTCATGGGAACGCTCGCACGGCGCGCCGATGCCGCCGGCTTCACCACTTGGCTCGTGACACCCGATAAGGATCTGGCGCAGCTCGTCACCGGGCAGACCTTCCTTTGCCGCCCCTCCAAATCCGCTTCCGGCAACGAAGAACTCTACGATGCCAAACGCGTCTGCGAGGAATGGCATATCGCATCCCCCGCCCAAATGGTCGATTATCTGGCCATCGCCGGCGATTCCGCCGACAATATCCCCGGATTCCCCGGAATCGGACCCAAGGGCGCCGCCTCCTTGCTCGAAAAGTTCGGCTCGCTCGAGGGCATCATCGCTCACCATCAGGAAATCTCAGGCAAGACCGGACGGATCATTGCCGAAAACATCGAGCTCGGCAGACTCTCCCGCGAACTGGCGCAAATCAACTGCGAGGCGCCTATCCCGCTCTCCCTCGACGACTTGGCGATCCAAGAGCCCGATCTCGATGCCGTAGAGGCCTTTTGCGCCCGCTACGAACTCAATTCCCTCCTGCGCCGCTACAAACCCGATGCCACGCCCGTCGCGCCGCCTCCCGTCCGCTCCCTTTTCTCCAATCCAAAGGACGCACCTGCCGCCACCGCCGCCACCGCGCAGCCGGAAATTCCCTTCGATACAATCGAGAATACGCCGCACGAATACACGCTCGTCTTGACGCGCGCACAACTCGATGCACTCGCCGCCACCCTCGCAGCCGCTCCCCGCTTCGCCTTCGATACCGAAACCACCGGCCTCGATCCCCGAACCGATCGCCCCGTCGGCCTCTCTTTCGCAACAACCCCCGGCCGCGCATGGTATATCCCGCTCGCCGACCTGCTCCCGGGAGAAATTCCTCCTTCAAACGATCTCTTCGCCGCAATCGGATTCGCCGTCCCCGATGACAAGCGCACAAAGGGGACGCCCGCGTCCGGCGTCACCGCCAGTGGCGCCCCCCTCCTGACCGCCGCCGATGTCCGCCTCGCGCTCGCGCCCGTCTTCTCCAATCCCTCGATCGAAAAAATCGGCCATAACGCCAAATTCGATCTCCATATTCTCCGGCAAATGGGCATCGAGATCCAAGGCCCGATTGCCGATACAATGCTGGCTCATTACGTGATCGATCCGACCACGCGCCATGGTATGGATCCCCTCGCACGTGAATACCTGCACTACAATCCCATTCCAATCGAATCCCTAATCGGCCCCCGAGGCAAAGACCAGAAAAATATGCGCGACGTCCCCGTCGCCGATGCCGGTGTCTACGCCGCCGAGGACGCCGATGTCACCTTGCGCCTCTACGAGGTTCTCTCCAAAACCGTGCGCGAAAAAGACGCCTGGCGCGTCTGGACGGAGGCGGAAAACCCGCTCGTGCCCATTCTCGCGGATATGGAGGATGCCGGCGTCTGTATCGATCGGCCGACCCTTGAGACGTTCGGCCGCGAATTGCAATCCGAAATCGACTCCATCCGCGCCGAAATCGAGGCCGATGCCGGAGAAAGCTTCAAAATCGACTCGCCCGTCCAACTGGCGTCCATCCTTTTCGAAAAACTCAAACTGCCTTCCTCCGGAAAAACATCGACCGGAAAGATATCGACCGCCGAAGACGTGCTGCAGAGTATCGCACACCTCCATCCCATCGTGCCGAAAATCCTCGAGTACCGCACTTGCACCAAACTCAAATCGACCTACGTCGATAAACTTCCGCAATGCTTCGATCCGCGCGACGGCCGCGTGCACACCAGTTTTCATCAGGCGCTGACCGAAACCGGACGCCTTTCTTCCGAACGCCCCAACCTCCAGAATATCCCGATCCGGACCGAACGCGGAAAACGCATCCGCGCCGCCATCGTTCCTTCTTCTCCCGACCATGTCCTGCTCTCCGCCGACTACTCGCAAATCGAACTCCGGATGGTGGCTCACCTCTCCGGCGATGAACATCTGATCGACGCCTTCCGCCACGATGCCGATATCCATCGCCAAACCGCCGCCCTCGTCTACGGCATCCCTCCCGAAGAGGTCACCAAAGACCAGCGAGCATCCTGCAAACAGGTGAATTTCGGCATCATTTACGGCATCTCCGCTTTCGGCCTCGCCCAGCGCATCGGCTGCTCGCGCGCCACCGCCGCCGATATGATCGAAGCCTATTTCCGGCAATTCCCGAAAATACGCGCTTTCATGGATGCCACCATCGCACAGGCGCGCGAAAATGGATATGTCTCGACGATCCTCGGACGCCGTCGCCCGTTGCGCGATATCACATCCCGCAACGGAACGGTACGCGCAGGTGCCGAACGCAACGCCATCAACACCCCCGTCCAAGGCTCCGCCGCCGATCTCATCAAACTCGCAATGGTGCGCGTCGCCCACGGCCTTAAAGCCCAAAACCTTTCCGCTAAGCTCCTCCTGCAAGTCCACGACGAACTTCTCCTCGATGTCCCGAAAGCCGAAGTGGACGCCGTCTCCGCTCTCGTGCGCGATGCCATGGAAAACGCCATGCCGCTCTCCGTCCCCCTGAAAACCGAAATCGGCATCGGATCCAACTGGCTCGAAGCTCACTAAACACGCCCCGCTTTCGGGTTTTGCCGGGCGCAGGCCTCTGCGCCCCACCGGCTGTCGGGCCTCCCGGCCTCGCCACTTTCGGGTTTTGCCGGGCGCAGGCCTCTGCGCCCCACCGGCCGCCGGGCCTCCCGACCCGCCAGGCCTCCCGGCCTCGCCACTTTCGGGTTTGGCCGGGCGCAGGCCTCTGCGCCCCACCGGCTGTCGAGCCTCCCGACCCGCCGGGCCTCCCGGCCTCGCCACTTTCGGGTTTTGCCGGGCGCAGGCCTCTGCGCCCCACCGACCCGTCGGGCCTCCCGCCTCCATGGCTGCTCGCCACCCGCCTTTTCTCGCGCGCAAGCGCGTACGCACGAGCGCGTAAAAGCAATAAATAGAGAAATCGCTTGTCTTACCCCCGGAAAATGGTATAATCTACCTATTCACAACACCTCAATTTGTTCCCCTTATGGAAAAAAATCTAGACCCGAAAACCACCATCGATGAAGCCAACGACCTTCAGACCCAAGAGGCCGTTCGCGAGGGCGTCGAGGTGGCTCACGTAAAGGATGACTATACCGGCAAGAATATCGAAGTTCTGGGCTTCCCGGACGCCGTGCGTTTGCGCGCCCCGATGTATATCGGCGATACCTACGAACGCGGCTTCCACCACTGCGTCTATGAAGTCATCGATAACTCCATCGATGAGGCAATGGCCGGATTCTGCAAACATATCGAGGTCTCGATCACGTCAGACGGATTCTGCTGCGTCAAGGATGACGGCCGTGGCATTCCATGCGATCCATTTGTCCAGAAAAAGAAAGACGGCACCCCCGGCCCGCTCGATGGTCTCTCAACTTTGCAGGTCGTTCTCACCAACCTCCACGCCGGCGGCAAATTCAATTCCGGCTCCTACAAGGTTTCCGGCGGCTTGCACGGCGTCGGTACCAAATGCGTCAACGCCCTCTCCGATTACTTCGATGCCGAAGTACGCCGCGACGGAAAAATCTACCGCATCACCTTCTCCCGCGGAATCGTAACCGGCGACGGCTTCCGGATCGTCGGCGAATGCGGAAAAGACGAACACGGCACCACCATCACCTTCCACCCCGATCCCCAGATCTTCAAAACCGAGTCCGGCGAGCCGTTCGCGTTCAAATGGGATATCCTTAGCAAACGCTTCAACGAACTCTCCTTCCTCAACCCCGGCGTCGAAATCTCTTTCACCGAAGAATCTTCCGGCAAAAAAGCCTTCTTCTGCAACGCAAACGGCATTAAAGGCTACCTCGAACAAATCGCCGGCGAACAAATCCGAATCACGCCCGAGGTTATCCATATCGCCACAAACGATATCAATGACAAGGATCCCGAAACCAATCTCGCCGCCGAAATCGCCATGCTCTTCGTCGATGGCAAAAGCGATTACATGATCAACTCCTACGCCAACAGCATCAATACCATCGAGGGCGGTACCCATATCAGCGGCTTCTCCGCCGCATTGACTTCCGCCGTCAACGCTTTCGCCCGCGACAAAAAACTGCTCAAGGACAAGGAAAAGAATCTCGAAAACAAGGAAATCCGCACCGGCCTCTACGCAATCGTTTCCGTCAAGGTCTTTAATCCCCAATTCGAGGGACAGACCAAAACAAAACTCGGCAATAAATTCGTCGGCAGCAAAATCCAATCCCTCGTCGGCGAAAAGCTCAAGACATACTTCGCCGAACACCCGAAAGTCGCAACCCTGATTGTCGAAAAGGCCCTCAAAACCCGAAAGGTTAACGAGAGTATCGAAAAGATTCTCAAAGAAGGGTACAAGGACTCCAGCACGCACTTCCTCGGAAAGCTGGCCGACTGCACAAGCCGGAACTGGGCAGAACGCGAACTCTTCCTCGTCGAGGGAGACTCCGCCGGCGGCTCCGCCAAACAGGGACGCGATCGCCGCATTCAAGCCATTCTCCCGCTTCGAGGCAAAGTGCTGAATGTCCAAAAGGCAACCATGGACCAGATGCTCAAAAACAATGAAATCCGGTCCCTCATTTCCGCAATCGGCGCAAATTACGGAAACCCGCCCGATGATCTTGGCCTCGATGCCGATGAGTCCGCTTCCGAAAAAGAAGAGACAACCGCCAAAAATGCAAAGGTCGCCAAAAAGGAATTCTTCGACATCAACAAAATCAAGTACGACAAGATCATCATCATGACCGATGCCGATGTCGACGGAGCCCATATCCGTACGCTCTTGTTGACCTTCTTCTGGAATCAAATGCGCCCGCTTATCATGCAGGGCCATGTCTATCTCGCCCAACCTCCCCTGTACCAAATCAAACGCGGAAAGGAAGAGAAGTACATCGAAAGCGATGCCCAACTGACACGGAGTCTCGTGACAATCGGCGCAAAAGATTTCACTTTCCAGAATACCGATGGCATCCATACCATCTCCAGTGCGGATATGCCCGGCATCCTCGAAGTGCTTTCTAACGCTGAGGAAATCTGCAACCGCCTCAAAAAACAGAATGTCGATCTCGACCGCTTCTTCCGCGCCCGCGATCTCGAAACCGGCGAATTTCCGCACTTCCGCGTCACGACCGATACCGACGGCAACCAACTCGACCACTACGTCCATCGGATGGAGGAAGCGCAGCAACGCAAGGAAGAGGTCGCCGCAACCCTCGGCTGCCCGCTCGAAGAGCTCGATTCCGCCGAAAATCCAAACTACACCTGCACCGAAATTCTTCAGGCAAACGAACTTCGCCGCAAAATGGATATCCTCCGGGACGTCTACCACTTCGAACGCGGCACCTTCTGGGGAAATCGCGATGGCAGCCCGCTCGGAAAACTCGTCGATCTCGAAAAGAAGGAAATTCCCGTCTACTCCCTGTTCGATGTTCTCAATACCATCCGCGACCGCGGCAAAAAGGGCCTCACCGTCCAACGCTACAAGGGTCTCGGCGAAATGGATTACGACCAACTCTTCGATACCACGATGGACCCCAAAAAACGCAAACTCCTGCGCGTCCAAATCGATTCCCTCGAAGAGGCCGACAAATACTTCTCCATCCTCATGGGAGACGAAGTCGATCCACGCCGGCGCTTTATCGAAGAAAACGCCCTCAACGCCAGACCCGATGCCTAACCGCTAGCTTCGGCCCGTTCCCTCATCCGCCATTGCGCTTCCGCGCATTCGCAATACACCCCTTTTTTTGAAGCCTTTTTCTATGGACGACACAACCCCAGAAACGCCTTCCGCCGCCACGATCGATTCCACGCCGGCGACGGCGGAAAATCAAGACGACTTCACGCCCGTCCAGACGGATGTGAAGCCCATCAATATCGAAGACGAAATGAAGCAGTCGATGCTCGACTACTCCATGTCCGTCATCATCGGTCGCGCCCTCCCCGATGCGCGCGATGGCATGAAGCCCGTGCACCGCCGCTGCATCTACGCCATGGGCGAAACCGGCAACACCTTCGAAAAACCCCACAAAAAGTCCGCGCGCGTCGTCGGTGAAGTCATGGGTAAATACCACCCCCACGGCGACTCCTCCATCTACGACACCATCGTTCGCATGGCCCAGCCTTTCTCCATGCGCTACATGCTCGTCGATGGACACGGCAACTTCGGTTCCGTCGATGGCGACGGCGCCGCCGCCATGCGTTACACCGAGGTCCGGATGCAACGCTATGCGCAGGATATGCTCGACGATATCGAAATGGAAACCGTCGATATGGTTTCCAACTACGATGAAACGTTGCTCGAGCCGACCGTCCTCCCCTCCAAACTCCCCAACCTCCTGCTCAACGGCTCCATGGGTATCGCCGTCGGTATGTCGACGAATATCCCGCCCCATAACCTCAACGAGCTCTGCGATGCCATTTGCGCGATGGTCGACAATCCCGCCATCACCATAACCGAACTCATGGACTACGTCAAAGGCCCCGATTTCCCGACCTACGGAAAAATTTGCGGCCTCTCCGGTATCCGAAAAATCTATACCGAGGGCCGTGGCCCCCTCTGCGTTCGCGGACATGTCGAAATCGTCGAGGAAAAGGGCAAATCCCCCTCCTTGCTCATTACCGATATCCCTTACGGCGTCAACAAGGCGGAAATGTGCGCCAAAATCGGTGAACTGATCCGCGAAAAGAAAATCGACGGAATCGCCGAAAACGGCGTTCGCGATGTCTCAAAGGCCGATGTCCGCATCGAAATCGATCTCAAGCGCGATGCTAACCCGACCGTTGTCATCAATATGCTCTACAAGCTGACACCGCTCCAATCCTCCTTCGGAGCCATCATGCTTGCTCTCGATAAGGGCCGCCCGAAAGTGATGAACCTCAAGCAACTCCTCCGTTGCTTCATCAACCACCGCATCGAGGTCATCACCCGCCGCACCAAATTCCAGCTGCGAAAGGCCGAGGAACGCAAACACCTCCTCGAAGGCTTCCGCATCGCAACCGACAATATCGACGAAATCGTCCATATCATCCGCTCCTCCCAGAACGATGCCGAGGCAAAGGCCCGTATGCTTGAACGCTTCGGCCTCGACGATATCCAGTCCTCCGCCATCCTCGAAATGCGCCTTCGCCAACTCACCGGCTTGCAGCGCCAGAAAATCGAGGACGAATACCAACAGGTCCTGGCCAATATCGAACGCTACAAGTTCATCCTCGACAACCCGCAGGAAGTCCTCAATCTCATCAAACTCGACTGCGAGGAAATGAAGAAAAAGTACGGCGA
>JBJEVW010000263.1:0-36198 GCA_051884735.1 Kiritimatiellia bacterium
CTTTGTGGTTAAAAATATCGCGACCAAGATAATCGGCTGTCGGGCCTCCCGACCCTTTGTGTTCCTATCCAACCCGCCCCATCGCTCTTTGTGTTCCTTTGTGGTTAAAAAAACGCGCACCCAAGATAATCGCCCGTGGCGGCTCGCCACTCGGGACTCCCGACCTTTGTGGCTCCCCGCACGCGGTAGAAGCTTTCCGCGGCGGGAATTGATTTTTTGCGATATGATTATTTTTTTAATAAAAAATATCTCTATAAATTTATTTCTTTATGATATTCTTGGGATAAACGCACCGCATTTGGATTTCTCTCTTTTTCCCACCATGGACGACCGGGTCTGTTTCGCCATCGATTTGAAAAGTTTCTACGCTTCCGTCGAATGCCGGGAGCGCGGACTCGATCCGCTCGATGCGCTTCTCGTCGTGGCGGACGAAAAGCGCACCGACAAAACCATTTGTCTGGCGGTGACGGCGGCCCTCAAGCAATTCGGCGTCCGCAACCGTTGCCGCCTCTTCGAAGCACGCCAAGCTTGCCGAGCCATCAACACGGCCCGCCTCGCAAATACCCGCGGCGGTCGCTTTTCCGGCACGTCCTCCTCTGCTGCCGAACTGACGGCACACCCCGATTGGTCGCTTTCGATGATCGTCGCGCCACCCCACATGGCGCGCTATATCCAATATAGCGCGAAAATCTATTCAGTTTATGCCGGATTTGTCGCGCCGGAGGACATTCTCGTCTATTCCATCGACGAGGTTTTCATGGATCTCACGCGATACCGGCGATTCTACGGCGACAAGACGCCGGAGCAGCTCGCGCGTGAAATCGTGCAGGCCGTTTTCCGGGAGACGGGAATCACGGCAACGGTCGGGATCGGATCCAACTTTTTTCTGGCCAAAGTGGCCATGGATATTCTCGCCAAACACATGCAACCCGATGGACAAGGCGCCCGGATTGCGACCTTGACCGAAGAAAGCTTTCGCCGCACCCTCTGGACGCATCGCCCGCTGACCGATTTTTGGAGAATCGGACCCGGCATCGCAAACCGGCTCGAATCGCATGGAATGTTTACCCTCGGCGACATTGCCCGCACCTCCCTCCGGCAAAGCCCGTATCTGTATCGTCTTTTCGGGAAAAACGCCGAGCTCTTGATCGACCATGCATGGGGGCGGGAACCTTGCACCATGGAAGCCATCAAGCAGTATCGTCCATCCAATCGCTGCCTGAACAACGGGCAGGTTCTCTCCCGGCCATACGCCGCAGAAGAAGCGCGGCTTGTCTTGCGGGAAATGGCCGACCAATTGTCGCTCCGTCTTGTCGAAAACGATGTTCTGGCCGGAAAGATCGGCGTTTCCATCGGTTACGAACAGGTATCCATGCGGAACCGCGCCCTGCCGGAGCGCTTTGTCTCCGGCCATTGCGGGCCCATCATGCCACCTCCCTCGCAAGGGGTTTACCGATTCCCTGCCCCGACATCCTCGACCAGGCTTTTTCTGCAAGCTGCCGATTCGCTCTTTGATCAAGTTGCCGACCGGGCATTTCCGGTCCGGCGGCTCAATCTCACGGCGTTCGATCTTGTTTCGCCGGAAAAGGCCGCAACCGGCAATGCCGTCCATGAAACATTCGAGCAACTTGATTTTTTCGTGGATACGGATGCCATGAACCGCGCCCGGAAAGAAGAGGCAGAATGCCGCCTGCGGGAGCACAACCTGCAAAAATCGATTCTCTCCCTTCAAAAGAAATACGGGAAAAACGCCATTTTGCGCGGCATGAATTTGCAAGAAGGCGCAACGGGGCGGGAGCGGAATCTGCAAATCGGAGGCCATCAAGCATGAACGACACCTACGAAGACATCCTATTCGCCGAACCGCCGAAAGCACCGCATCCCATGCCGCACATCGAACGGGCCGCGCAATTTTCGCCCTTTGCCGCCTTGACCGGCTTTGAAGAAACCATCGAGTCAATCCGGACGGAGCTTTCCTCGCGGGAATGGGACGTCGTCATTCCCATTCCCGACTGGTAGACGCGCCGATGGGGACCTTCCTCGCACAACGGACCGAGCACGATCGCCGAAAATCCGCGAATCATGGTCAGAACGCGTCGCCGCAAACGACCATTCGGTATTCATGATATCGTTTTTTCTCCCACGACAGCGTTACAACGATATCCACGAGACCGTTCCGCGGATAGCACTACCGGGCGGTGACCGATGTCGCCTCCATTTCCACGGCGGCAAAGGCGCTTCCCATCACGGCGAAACACAATCGACATGCGATCAGGCGTTTCATGTGCATTTTCCTTCGCCTGCGTCTATTCAGGATATACACCGCCGATCAGCGCCGTGAAAGACGGCTTACAGCGCGCAGCTGTCGGCATCGACGAGCTGGCGCGTCTTGGAGTCGAAGCAAAGTCCGACGCCCCAGATCGGTACGCCTTGGGCGCGATAGGGTTCGGCGTAGCCTTTGTCTTTGATCTGCCGGAGTGCTTCGTCGGCGGACTGGTCGACCTTCAGCTCGAAGATGAAAACGCCGTTGGGGCCGGTCGCAATCAGGTCGCTCCGCCCGGCGGTGTGCGCCGCTTCGACATCGTAGCGAAAGCCTTGCGCGGCCAAAAGCATGCACAGCGGGCGCGTATACGAAAACTCGTTCTTGCGCTCGAAAGCCTCGTGCGAACCGTAAGGCAGTTTTGCATAGAGCGCCTTCAGCCCGGAGAAGAACTCGCCCCACCTGCCGGCGCGCAGCTTGATGCCGAGCGAAGACGACCACTGCGCGTCCTTGCCGGCATACGCGCCGGCCAGGAGCGCCGCCATATCCTGGCGCACCTCTTCATCGGGTACGCGCAGCGTATACAAACCGCTGGAATAATCGGCGATTGTCAGATAGCCCGTCTGATAGAGCATCCCGATCGGCGGAATGTCCGTAATGTTCGATACGTCGAAGTCGGACTCGCCGGCGCTGATCGTTCCGTCGAGATCGATCGAGACAAGTCCCTCTCGCTTGAGGTAGTTCATCAGCATCGACGGACGTCCCGTCGCCGTCCACGAGGCAGAAAGCCGCGGCGCATCGGAAACGAGCGTCAACGAAATCGATACCGGGTTGTAAACCGTAAGCGGAGTGTCGATGGCGAAGCGATAGCCGTTGAACCAGCGCTTCAGTTCGGCTCGGAATGCGGCGTAATCAAGGCCCATACGCCCGGCCTTGATGCGCATATGATCCTCGAAGTTCGCGGTCAGTTCTTCTTCGGTATAGCCGTAGAGCGCGGCGTACTTGCTGTCAAACGAAATGTCGTTGAGACTCGACAGACACGAAAAGACCGAAAGCTTGGTGAATTTGGAAACGCCGGTAATGAACAAAAAACGAATCTTGTCGGAGTTGTCCTTGAACTGGGCGTAGATGGCCGCGAGTTTGGTGCGAATCGCTTCGGCCAGCTCGACATTGGCGATGGTCTTGGCAACCGGGTCGTCGTACTCATCGATCAGAATTACGCATCCTTTGCCGGACTGTCTGTAAAAACAGTCGATTGCCGCCGACAGATTGTCCGATGGCAGTTTCGACTCGTCATAGGCATAACCGGACTTGGCAAGCGCGACGCAAACGCAGTTTTTCAGCGAGGAATCAAACGCTTCAAGACTCTCGACATTAACGCCACCCCAATTGAAATGGATGACGGTGTGCGGCCGCCAGTCGTAATCGGTCTTGGCGATGGCGAGATCGGCAAAATACTCGCGATGGCCGAGAAATATCGATTTGAGCGTCGTCACGCTCAGCGACTTGCCGAAGCGCCGCGGCCGGGCGCAGAAATAATATTTCTTGCTCGGGTCGGTCATGAGCTGATGCAGATAAGCAGTCTTATCCACATAAATCTGCCCCGCCTTTCTCAACGTCTCGAAATCGGCAATGTCTGTCGCAATCGGTTTTGTCATACCGCACATGATATCAAAATAATCTGCCTGACGAAAGCGATGAAGCAGACCGGCAAATGAGGCGGAATGGATCGAATACGCGCACATTTTCGCGCGCTATTGGGCAGATCCTCGAAAAGACCGGACAGACTGGCCGCTAGCGGCCATTGTGTTCCCGGCTGAAATTGTCCGAATCGAAGTAGAGGTCCCGTGCGCTACCCGAATAGTCCGAATCCGGCGAAGAAGAACAATCGTTGCCGTCGCCGGACGAAAATTCAAATAACGCACCACCCGCACCCGCAACCCGGCCATTATTGTTCTTGTTGCGCTGATACCCCACCGTGTCGCCCCACCAGAAGCAGTAGCAACCACTTTTCGGGCATGATCGCACCAGCATTGCATTCGACCCGATAAGGACCATTCTCCCAGAGCTGCACACCGCCGGCCAGGCCGTGGAAGACGGCTTACAGCGCGCAGCTGTCGGCATCGACGAGCTGGCGCGTCTTGGAGTCGAAGCAAAGTCCGACGCCCCAGATCGGTACGCCTTGGGCGCGATAGGGTTCGGCGTAGCCTTTGTCTTTGATCTGCCGGAGTGCTTCGTCGGCGGACTGGTCGACCTTCAGCTCGAAGATGAAAACGCCGTTGGGGCCGGTCGCAATCAGGTCGCTCCGCCCGGCGGTGTGCGCCGCTTCGACATCGTAGCGAAAGCCTTGCGCGGCCAAAAGCATGCACAGCGGGCGCGTATACGAAAACTCGTTCTTGCGCTCGAAAGCCTCGTGCGAACCGTAAGGCAGTTTTGCATAGAGCGCCTTCAGCCCGGAGAAGAACTCGCCCCACCTGCCGGCGCGCAGCTTGATGCCGAGCGAAGACGACCACTGCGCGTCCTTGCCGGCATACGCGCCGGCCAGGAGCGCCGCCATATCCTGGCGCACCTCTTCATCGGGTACGCGCAGCGTATACAAACCGCTGGAATAATCGGCGATTGTCAGATAGCCCGTCTGATAGAGCATCCCGATCGGCGGAATGTCCGTAATGTTCGATACGTCGAAGTCGGACTCGCCGGCGCTGATCGTTCCGTCGAGATCGATCGAGACAAGTCCCTCTCGCTTGAGGTAGTTCATCAGCATCGACGGACGTCCCGTCGCCGTCCACGAGGCAGAAAGCCGCGGCGCATCGGAAACGAGCGTCAACGAAATCGATACCGGGTTGTAAACCGTAAGCGGAGTGTCGATGGCGAAGCGATAGCCGTTGAACCAGCGCTTCAGTTCGGCTCGGAATGCGGCGTAATCAAGGCCCATACGCCCGGCCTTGATGCGCATATGATCCTCGAAGTTCGCGGTCAGTTCTTCTTCGGTATAGCCGTAGAGCGCGGCGTACTTGCTGTCAAACGAAATGTCGTTGAGACTCGACAGACACGAAAAGACCGAAAGCTTGGTGAATTTGGAAACGCCGGTAATGAACAAAAAACGAATCTTGTCGGAGTTGTCCTTGAACTGGGCGTAGATGGCCGCGAGTTTGGTGCGAATCGCTTCGGCCAGCTCGACATTGGCGATGGTCTTGGCAACCGGGTCGTCGTACTCATCGATCAGAATTACGCATCCTTTGCCGGACTGTCTGTAAAAACAGTCGATTGCCGCCGACAGATTGTCCGATGGCAGTTTCGACTCGTCATAGGCATAACCGGACTTGGCAAGCGCGACGCAAACGCAGTTTTTCAGCGAGGAATCAAACGCTTCAAGACTCTCGACATTAACGCCACCCCAATTGAAATGGATGACGGTGTGCGGCCGCCAGTCGTAATCGGTCTTGGCGATGGCGAGATCGGCAAAATACTCGCGATGGCCGAGAAATATCGATTTGAGCGTCGTCACGCTCAGCGACTTGCCGAAGCGCCGCGGCCGGGCGCAGAAATAATATTTCTTGCTCGGGTCGGTCATGAGCTGATGCAGATAAGCAGTCTTATCCACATAAATCTGCCCCGCCTTTCTCAACGTCTCGAAATCGGCAATGTCTGTCGCAATCGGTTTTGTCATACCGTACATGATATCAAAATAATCTGCCTGACGAAAGCGATGAAGCCGGCGCGCAGACATTTGAAGGAATGCGCAAGGCGCTGCACCTTCTGCGCCCGGAACGATTCGGGTTTTAGCCTTTGCCGCCTTGACCGGGTTCGAAGAAACCATCGAATCAATCCGGACCGGGCTCTCCACGCGGGAATGGGACGTCGTCATTCCCATTCCCGACTGGTAGACAAAGCGCCGCAATCGCCACCCCTTAACGGAAAAAATCCGACCAGATTGCGCGGGTAAGTTCGCCGAGTTCGATCTGGAACGCATCGATAAACTCGTGCAGACCCTTGTCGATGATTTCATCGATGGTGGCAAACTCGAACCGGGCATGGAGACGTCCGGCCAGGCGCAACGATTCGACATCGGCGCGCGTGGTACCGGCGACCATGCGCAGTGCGCCGGTGACGACCTTCATCGCGTAGCGGACCGAACGGGGAAAGTCGGCCGACAGAAGCAAGAACTGCGCAACGTGGCGCGGCGTCACGTCCGAATACTCCTTGCGGTACATCTGATAGGCCGAGCACGATTTCAAAAGTGCCGTCCACTGCACGGTATCGAGCTGCATGCCGACCATCGAGACGTCGGGGAGGAGAATGTAGTACTTCGTATCAAGGATGCGGCTCGTCTGGTCGGCCCGCTCGATCATCCGGCCAAGGCGCGCGAAATTCCACGCTTCGTCGTGGTTGAGCGTCGACTGCATGATGCCGACGACGAGCTGGCTGAATTCCTTGACGCGGTCGAAGAAGTCGTGGGGGTTCTCCAGCATCTTCTTCGGCGCGGCGGGGTCGGACAGCGCGAGATGGAAATGGTTGACGACCGTCCACAATTCGCTCGGAATATGTTCGCGGACGGTGCGCGCGTTCTCTCGCGCGGCCGCCACATCGCACACGATGCTCGAGGGGTTGTCCGCATCGAAGGCGAGAAAGGTGAGGGCATTTTCGAGCGTGGCGCGGGTATACTTCGCGAAGAAGCGGTCCGCGTCGCCGCCGGTGCGGATGACGGGATCCCACGGACGCTCCTCGCCGGGCAGGTCGAGCTGCAGCTGCAGGTTGACATCGACCGTCCGGGCGACGTTTTCGGCCCGCTCGATGTAGCGTCCCAGCCAATAGATCGAATCGGCGACTCGTGATAGCATGGTCAGTACCTCCTATAAAGTTGTCTGATTATCTGCGTCGGGCTATTGCTGCTGTTGCTGCTGTTCCATCCACTGGCGCGCTTGGCCCTGTTCGGGCGCATGGTCGTTCTCGGCGATCACCCAAGTGTCCTTGCAGCCGCCGCCCTGCGAGGAGTTGACGACGACCGACCCCTTGCGCAGCGCGACGCGGGTGAGTCCCCCCGGCTGCACGTAGATGTCTTCGCCCTGGATGATGTAGGGCCGCAAGTCGACGTGGCGTCCTTCGAGGTGGTCGCCGACGATGCACGGCACGCGCGAAAGCGCGATCATCGGCTGGGCGATGTAGTTGCGCGGATGGGCGAGAATCTTCGCCTTGAACGCCTCGCGCTCGGCGGCGGTGGCCTTGGGTCCCACCAGCATGCCGTAGCCGCCCGATTCGCTCGTGGCCTTGACGACCATCTTGTCGAGATTGGCGAGCACGTGGCGCATTTCCTTTTCGCGTTCGCAGACGAAGGTGGGTACGTTCGGAAGAATCGGCTCTTCGCCGAGATAGTATTTGATGAAGTCGGGGACGTAGGTGTAGATTGCCTTGTCGTCGGCCACCCCGCATCCCGGCGCGTTGGCGAGCGCCACGGTACCGTTGCGGTAGGCCGCCATGAGCCCGCGCACGCCGAGGCACGAATCGGGGCGGAAGGCATCGGGGTCGAGGAAATCGTCGTCGATGCGCCGGTAGATGACGTCCACCCGCACCGGTCCGCGCGTGGTGCGCGCATAGACGCAGCCGTCCGCAACGGTAAGGTCGTCGCCCTGCACGAGATCGATGCCCATCTGCTGCGCGAGGTAGGAGTGTTCGTAGTAGGCCGAGTTGTAGATGCCCGGCGTCAGCACCACGGCCTTCGGATGGTCGGTCCAGGGGGCGAGATACTCGAGCGCGGCGCGCAGCCGGGCGGCGTATTCGTCGACGGGACGGATCGCGCAACGGTTGAACATCTGAGGAAAGGTGCGTTTGAGAATCTGGCGGTTCTGCAGCACGTAACTCACGCCGGACGGACAGCGCATGTTGTCTTCGAGCACGTAGAACGTGCCGTCGCTGTCGCGCACGAGATCGGTGCCGGTGATGTGCGCCCAGATGCCGCGCGGCGGAGTGAAACCGCGACACTGCGCGCGGTAGGCCGGACACGAATCGACGAGCCCGGCCGGCACCACGCCGTCGCGGATCGCCCGGCGCTCTCCGTAGACATCCTGCAGAAACAGGTTGAGCGCGCGTACGCGCTGGACGAGACCCGCTTCGATATGGCGCCAATCGGCCGCGCCGACGACGCGCGGAATGACGTCGAAGGGGATGATCTTGTCCTTGCCTTCGCTCGCACCATAGACGGCAAACGTGATGCCGTTGTCGTAGAAGGCCGATTCGGCCGCCTGCTGGCGGCGCTCGAGCTCCCCTTCGGGCAGCTCGGCGATGCGCCGGAGCAAAGCGGCGGCAGCCGGACGCGGCGCACCATTTTCGTCATAGAGTTCGTCGTAGAACCCTTCAGTATCGTAGGCATCTAGTTTCATTCGTTTTTCTCCTCACGCTCGTTGACGTTGACCGCCACTTTCAGCAGCGACTTGCCGCCGCCGGAAATGACGCCTTTGAGGGGGCTCACGTCGCCGAAATCGCGTCCCCACGCCAGCACGGGGTAGTCGCTGTCGGCGAGCCGGTCGTTAGTGGGGTCGAGCTCCAGCCACGCATCGCCGCCGCACCAGACCGCGCACCAGGCATGGGTAGCGTCGCAGCCGACGAGCTTGGGCATGCCCGGCGGCGGATAGGTGCGCAGATAGCCGCTCACGTACCGGCAGGGGATGCCGAACGCGCGCATCGCGGCGACCATCACGTGGGCAAAGTCTTGGCAGACCCCCTGGCGCATGCGCAGAATCGCCGCCGGCGGATCGCCGATGCGCGTCGTGCCGGGCGCGTAGCGGCAATCGGCATGGATGCGGTGCATCAATTCCTCGGCCGTCTCGCGGACGGCGCGTCCGGGCGCGAAACTCTCGCGCGCATAGCCGCGCACGGTGGCGTCGACGGGCGCAAAGGGCGATTCAAAAAGATACTTGGCCGCTTCGAGATCGTGCGGCGCGGCGGCGGCGACTTCCTCCCAGGGCGGCGTCGCGTCCGGCAGATGCTGCTCGCCGACTTCGGCGAGTCCGCCGCATGTGACGGAGAAGCGCCGGTAGGCGCATTCGACGGCGAAGGCGGTGGCGGTATTGCCGAAGATGTCGATCCGGTTCTGCAGGGCGGCGGGTTCGGGCACGGCGGCGAAGCGGCGCTGAAGCCAGCGCTGACGCGGCGTGTCGCGCCCGCACAGATGCGCGAGATGGCTGGAGCACAACACATCCGCCTCGTATTCGTACGTCGTTTCGTGGTCGATGGCGAGGAGCTTGGTCATGGACGCTATACCTCCGTCACCAGGGCATGGACGACACCCGGCCGCGGCGCATGGTCGAGGTAGGCGCGCGAAATGAGCTCGTCCGCAGCAGCGACCGATTGCGCCTGGACGTCGAGGAATCCGTCGAGACCGTCCGTGCACAGTGCCGTGCAATCGGCGAGACGCAAATCGGCGAGCAGACGGATAATCGCGCGATCGAGCGGCGAAAAGAGCGCATCGGCATCGGCATGTTGCGGCAGACGGTGCGAAAGCTGCCGGAGCGCGGCGATCTGATAGGCGACGCTGCGCGGATTCGATTCGTCGCAGAGCAAAAGGTCGACAGCCGGCGCCAACTGAATGCGAGAACCGTAGCGGCGGCGGTAGGTGAGCCGGCCGTCGCCGACTTCGAGCAGCGCGGCCGCCGCGGCCGTTTCGCCGTCGCGGCCATTGCGGAATTGCCGTGCGAGCAGGTTGCGCATCAGCTTCAACGTCGAGGCGGCCGTATCGAGGCGGCGTCCGATTTCGAGAAAACGCCATTCGTAGCCGCGGGTCATGGACGAGGCGCAATGTCCGTAGGCTTCCGCCACAAGCGAGCCGATTTGCGCGAGATAGGGCAGAAGCGCCACCGGGTCGTCGCCATCGGGTTCGGCGAGGTGCGTGAGGCGCGCGAGCGCCGCGACGAGGTCCCCGGAGATGCGGTCGCGAACCGCCGGGACGATGCGCGCGAGCGCCGCGATTCCCTCGGCAAGCGAGCCGCGGTAGTCGCCCCGGAGCGTGAACGCCCTAAGCGCGGCAAACGGATCGGCCAGCCCGGACGCATCGCTGCCGAGGGCCTGCACGAGGGCGGGTATCTCGCTGCGCTCGATCCAGTCTTCGTCCGCCAGCCGCCGTGCCAGTCCGCGCGCCAGCCGCGCATTGAGATCGGTGTTGGCGAGCAAGCGCCCGAGTGCGGCGAGATTGGCGGCGGCGCGGCTCGGGAGGTCGCCGCCGGCGCGGGTAGGCACGATCGGCTCATCCGCGGCGGCGAGCAGCGAAAACTCCTTGACCTCTCCTTCCGAAACCACCCACACGTCTTCGCCGTCGGCAGTGTAGCCGCCCGGCATGGCAATCGTTTCGCCTGCGAGCGTATTGAGCGCAAAAAAGCAAATCTCCTTTTCGTAAGCCCGATGCTCGATGGCGACGTATTTTGCCGGTGCGGCGAGCATCTCGCGCATCAGTGCCAACTGCGCGGTCGGCGTGAGCGCGCCGTAGACGATACGCCGGCCAGGATGGTCGAACTGGACGAATTCCCATTGCTCCGGCTCGTCGAAGACCGCCTCGGCCGCCTGTGCATCGCCAAGGGCGATGGCGCGTTCGTCTTCAAGCAGCAGTTCTTCGCCGAGCAGCTCATGGCAAATGCGCGCGAAATGCGGCTTGAAGGCGGGATTCTCCAGCGCACCCGCGCCGAGGGCGTTCATCATGCCGACATTACCCGCGCGCAGGGCGGAAATCATCCCGACGGCGCCTTCGCCGGAATCGACGCGCAGTTCCAGCGGATCGCACATCACGTCCTCGACCCGGCGGAAAATCGCGCCGACCGGCCGAAGCCCGCGCAGCGTCTTCATGTAAACGCGCATGTCACGCACGGCCAAATCGTCGTTCTCGACGAGCGGCAGCGACAGATAGTCCGAAAGCGCCGCGTCCTCGGCGCGTTCAGGCGTCTGCGCTTCGGCCGCGAGCAGCACGCTCGCGCCCGCATGGGGGACGAGCCGGTCGAGATTGTCGCGCAGGCGTTTGAAGAAGTGCGCCAGACGCTGCACCTTCTGCGCCCGGAACGATTCGGGATTCGCCCGCGAGGCCGCAAGGCGCAGTTCAAGCGTGCGCCACAATCCCCGCGGCACCTGCAATCTCTCGGCGGCGAGACGATAGCCGCCGGCCATCTTCCGGACGTCAAATGCCGCGAGATTGATGCCGATGCCGCCCGGCGCGGGCAGTTGCCACGCCTCCTGCAGAAACGCCGGATTGGAATACAAAAGCGACGCATCGAGAATCTGCCGATGCCACAGCGTCTGCGCACCGTACAAATCAGCGTACAGCGCCTGCATCAGCCGCGCGCGCTGCACAATGGCCGCGGCCAGGCCGCTCCACTCGTCCGGCTGAATGACAATCGGTGGTTTTGCTGTACTTCCGTTCATGAACAGCCAAACAGCAGAAACCGTGCCATGAAGTCGAAATTACGGAAAAACGACTGCATCAACAGACAGACGGCCTCTTTTTCCTGCCGGCGTTTTTCCCTTTTCCGCAATCCCTCGATTGCAAAAACCACTGCGCATTGCTCGCCTTCATGGCGCGCAATGCGCTAGGAAAAAGCCTTTTTCCCTGTTTTGCACCGTTCTTCCCGCCCGCCGGTCGGGAGGCCCGACGGCCGGTTCGCATCATCGAAAAGCCCCTGCTTCACGATAACGGCAACCAATGCCCGTGCGGCGCTTTTGAGTCGCTCCTGTCGACAATTTTGGAAAATTTTGTAAAACAAGACGGCGTCGCAAGAAGAAAAACATCCGGCGGAGCCAATCCTTGGCGGACGCAACGGAAAATATGATGCCAGCACACGCCGGACATCAAGATTTGGGAGGCACGAACGGCTGGAACATGCAAAGACGCCCGCCATCGACGATATGATTCGTTCCGGTCATGAACGAAGCATTCTCCGAACAGAGAAAGAGAATGAGGTCGATAACTTCCTGCGGCTTGCCGGCACGCCCGAGAATGGTCGGCATACCGCTCATGGCCGCACGCGTGAGAATCGGTCCCGGAGATACGCAAAGCGCACGCACGTGGTGGGGGCCGCCTGCGATGGCGAGTCCCTTCACAAAGCTGACGAGCCCCGATTTGGCTGTCCCGTACATCGAGCCATATCCATCGCCCTCAATACCCGACACGGAACCGAGGCATACGATGACACCCCCCTTCTTGGCCACCATCTGCGGCATGCAAGCGCGGGCAAAGTAGACGGCCCCCTTGAGGTTGACGTCCAGCCCCCAGTCGATCACGTCAACCGGTTGCTCGTAAAACGGGACATGGCTGTTGCACATACGCGCCTCGTTGCCGCCGGCGCATGTCACGAGAATGTCGCATCCCCCAAGTTTGGCGGCTTCCGCTGCCGCACGTTCGGCATCCGCGTAGACACGCACGTCGCCCGGGCACGCGACGGCCGCCGGACCGGTTTGCGCCGCCGCATGCGCAAGCGCCTCGGCATTGACGTCGCACATGACGACTTTGGCTCCGTACCGCGCAAACTCCTGCGATGCAAGAAGCCCCATGCCGGAAGCCGCGCCGGTCACAACCGCGACCTTCCCCGTAAAATCAATTTCCTTCATGGTTGTTTTTCTTCCTTTCCGTCAACGGAGAAAAATGATTTTGTTTTCATGCACAGGATTGTAGCATCGTTCCGCCTGATTATCCACCGCGCCCCGCCGCCAAACCGCACATGCGCCCTCCTCCTGTGACCATGCAGACGTTCGCGCGCCCCGTGGCCGCATGCGCGCATTACCCCACGCATTACCGTGCGGCGCGATCATTGGCTACCGGGCCTCCCGGCTCGCCCGCCGGGTAATGCGCGCGGGCGGTATGGCCGGTAGGGCGCGATGTCCCCATCGCGCCGCAGGGTAATGCGCGGGGCGTAATGGCGTGTGGCGGGATGCCAAGCCGCGCACCGCGCCATGCGGCGCGGCGGCGCGATGATTGGCGGCCGGGCCTCCGGCTCGCCTTAACGGGAAACGGATCCGCCGCCGAGAAGAAGCGCCCCGGCATAGAGAACGGCTGCCTGGCCGGGAGACGGTGCACGAAAACCTTCGGGGCGCGTCGCCAGAAAACGATTGCCGGACAAAACTTCGATACGGGAAGTCAGACAGACGCCGGAAGAACGCGGTTTCAAGCCACAGGTAAACACGGTCCCGACTGGCGGCGGTTCAATCGAGGTCCAGACGACGTTTTCCACGAGAAGAGACGGCGAAACGAGATCGGCGGACGATCCGACATAGACCCGGTTCTTCTCCGGATCGAGCGAGGTCACGAAAAGCGGTTCGGCAAAGCCGGAGAGACCGAGCCCTTTGCGTTGTCCAGGCGTATGGCGCCAGAAGCCGCGGTGGCGTCCAAGCACGCGCCCGTCCGAGCGGCAAATCTCGCCGGGGTTTTCATCGCTGCCGAGCAGTTCGGCGCGATCGATGCAGAGATCCTGGCTATCGGGTTTTTGGGCGACTTCCAGGCCGATGGACTGCGCGAGAGCCCGCACGTCAAGCTTGGTGAGGGCACCGAGCGGAAAGAGGGTTCGGGCGAGTTGCGTTGCGGAGAGGCGAAAGAGGAAATAGGCTTGATCGCGAGCGGTGTCCGCGCCACAAAGCAGGGCGAAGGGGCGTGGCCGGAAAGCGGTTCCGGGAGCGGCAGTGGCGCGGAGCGAATCCAACGCCGACAAGACCTCGTCACGGGCGTTGTCTTGTGCAGGCGGGATTCCGGACCGGCCGCCTTCTTCCATGGAGACAATGCGGGCGTAATGTCCGGTTGCCATGGCGTCGAAGGAATAGCCGGCGTGGCGTGCCGCCTCGGGCAGGAATCCGAATTTGACGGCGGGATTGCAAAGAACGCAGGCATTTGGGGTGTAGCCGGTCCGGTACGCACCGCGGCAAGGATCGACGACCGCTTGCCGGTAGGCGGTGGTGATATCGACGGCAAGATGGGGAATGCCGAGACGGTCGCAGAGATGGCGGGCGGCGGCCAGATCGGCCGGGGAACCGGGCGTAGGGACGGGCGCGGCCCCGGCGGGGGCGCCGCCATTGGGGCGCGTCATGGTGACGCCGGCGACAAGACGATGCCCCGCCTTCCGGAGCAGAAAGGCCGTCACGGCGGAATCGACCCCGCCACTGAGTGCGATCAACACATTCACGGCAAGCCGGAAGAAGCGGGATTCAGCTGGCGATAGGCTTCGTATGCCGCAATCGCCACGGCATTGGAGAGATTGAGCGAACGGGAATGCTCGCCCGGCATGGGAATGCGAAAGAGGTCGTCTGCATACCGTTCGTACAACTCCGGGGGAAGCCCGCGGCTTTCACAGCCAAAGACAAGCGTGTCGCCATCGCAAAACGATGTTTCGTACAGCGATTTGGTTCCCTTGGTGGACAGGAAAAAGAGGCGCTCCGGACGGGCCGCAGACAGGTAGGCTTCCCAATTCTCGTGGACGGAAAGGCGGAGATACGGCCAGTAGTCGAGTCCGCACCGGCGAATGTGCGCATCGTCCAATGCAAAGCGAATCGGCCGGATGAGGGCAAGATCATAGCCGAGCGCGACGCAGGTTCTGCCGATGGCTCCCGTATTGTGGGGAATTTCGGGATGGACGAGTACGATGTGTATCATGGGTGGTTGGGGCGGGCGGCCCTCACTGCCTTACATTCCCGTGTAGGCGCGAATGGATTTGCCGATGCGTTCGAGCGTGCGGGCGCGTTCGGCGTCATCGGGCTGAAGCAGCGTGATGCGGAAACCGGGCACGTCGGTATGGAAGCCGGTGAGCGGTGTGACGCAGACGCCTTCGGAGCCCATCATGTATTGGACAAAGCGTTTGTCGAGCGCAACGCCTTCGGAGCATTTTTCGACATACGCCCGGATGGCAGGATCGGCGATCGGGAGGGTCTGGCGGTCGCTGAGAACACCATCCTCGAAGGTTACGCAATAGTAGAATGCACCCTGGACCGGACGCGCGATGACGCCGGGAACATGGTCGCGGAAATATTCGTACACCTGATTGGCGCGGCGCTCGAACATTTTGGCACGGCTGTTTTTGACCTCCATGTAACGCGGATCTCCGTACACGTGCGGAATGACCTTTTGCGGGAGCGTGGTGGAGCAGACTTCCATCATCTTGCTCTTCACGAGGGCATCGCAATACTCGCGAAATGCGGGCGAAGAATCCTTGTTGAGCATTTCAATCCAGCCGCACCGGGAGCCGGGCCACGGAAAATCCTTGGAAATGCCGCGGAGGGCGAGGCCCGGAACATCGCCGATGATCTGGGAGAGATGGAGCGTCTCGGCGCCATTGAAACAGATGTGGGCGTAAATCTCGTCGCAGATGATGAACAACCCATACTTGGAGGCGATCTTGACGATGCCTTCGAGAATGTCGCGGCGGTAGACGGTTCCTGTCGGATTGTCGGGATTGACAATGGCAATGGCGACAATCTGGGGATTGTACTTGACCTTGTTTTCGATTTCCTCCAGATCCGGCTGCCAGTTGTTCTTGGGGTCGAGCTTGAACTGCAGATGCGGATAATCGCCGCGCTTGCCTTCATTGGAGGTGTGCGTGGGATAGGAGGGCGAGGGCATCAAGACGCGCCCGTCCTTTTTGATGAGGTCGTAAATCTTGTCGACCGCGTCGGCGACGCCATTGAAAAAGAGAATGTCGTCGGGACCGATTTTGACGCTGTTTTCGCGCTTGGAAACGACATCGGCGAGAAATTCGCGCGTGGAGAGGATGCCGCGGCTGGGACAATACGCGAAGGAACTGTCGTCGCGCTCGACGATTTCGCGGACGATTTCTTTGATCCAAGGTGCCACCTTTTCGCCGGCAGCGACGGGATCGCCAATGTTTTCCCACGTGATGGGGCGTCCCATGTCACGCAGACGATAACCGAAATCCACGATTTCGCGAATTTCGTAATGGAGGTTTTTGATGCCTTCGTGGACAATGCTTTGATTCATGACAGAACTCAAACCGGAAAGATCGCACGCGCCGGGAGCGACCGGAAAAATCGAAAAAAAAGAACCGCGCTAGACGGAGAGGGTGGCGGTGGCGGCTTTGATGGTGTTGCGCAGGAGCATGGCAATGGTCATGGGTCCGACACCACCGGGAACAGGGGTAATGAGAGACGCCACCGGCTCGATATCCTCGAAATCGACATCGCCGACGAGGCGAAAACCGGATTTGCGGCTCGCATCCGGAATGCGATTGACGCCAACATCGATGACAACTGCGCCGGGCTTGACTTGTCCGGCGACAATGGTATGCGGATGACCGGCAGCGACAATCAGGATATCGGCCTCGCGCGTGACGGTCCCCAGATCCTTTGTGGCCGTATGGCAAAGCGTAACGGTGGCATCCGCGCCCTTGCGGGAAAGCAGCAATGCCATGGGCTTGCCGACAATGTTGCTGCGGCCGACGACAACGGCGCGCTTCCCGGCCGTCTCGACGCCGCTGCGGCGCAACAGCTCCATGATGCCCGCCGGCGTACAGGGCACAAACGTATCCAATCCAAGCAAGAGCTTGCCGAGGGAGATGGGATGGAATCCGTCAACATCTTTCTCGGGTGCGATGGCGCGGATGATTTTCTGCTCATCGAAACCGCGCGGAAGCGGCAGCTGAACCAGAATGCCGTGCACGCGCGGATCGCCGTTGAGCCGGGCAATGGTGTCCAGAAGGGTCTGCTCTGTGGTGTCCGCAGGAAGCCGGATCGGGAAGGAGGCGATGCCGCACTCGACGCACGCCCGTTCTTTTGCCGTCACGTACGAGACAGAGGCGGGATTGTCGCCAAGGAGAATGACCGCAAGACCGGGATGAACCCCGCGTGCAACCAGTCCGGATGCCGCCGCCGTGACTTCGGCGCGGATGTCGGCGGCAATTTGTTTTCCATCGATACGCATAAGCTGGAGAAAGTGGTGTGGGTGATGATGTAGCTCTCCGCCAGGGCCATGGCGAAGAGAAGCGGCAATTGTTACAGAATCTTGTCGAGGCGCTCCATGGCGCGTTCGACATTTTCGCGGGAATTGAAGGCCGTGATGCGAATGTAGCCGGCTCCGGCATTGCCGAAGCCGCTGCCGGGCGTCGTGACGACCTGGGCCTCGTTCAGCAGGCGATCGAAGAAGGCCCAGCTTTCCATCCCGGTATCGAACCAAATGTAGGGCGAATTCGCGCCGCCGGTCGTGCGGAAGCCCTTCGCCGCCAAATGGGAGGAGACGATTTTGGCATTGGCCAGATAGCCGGCGATCAACTCGCGGCACTGGGCCTGTCCCTCCGGGGTGTAAACCGCAGCCGCCGCCAGCTGGACCGGATAGGAGACGCCGTTGAACTTCGTGCTTTGGCGACGTTTCCAGAGAGGCTGCAACGCAACGGCTTGGCCGGCCGCGTCGAAAGCGCGGCACTCGTCCGGAACGACGCAATAGCCGCAACGTGTTCCGGTGAAGCCTGCCGTCTTGGAGAAGGAACGGAATTCCACGGCGACTTCTTTGGCGCCGGGAATCTCGTAGATGGAATGCGGAATGGAGGGATCCTGAATGAAAAACTCGTAGGCCGCATCAAACAGAATGAGGGCGTTGTTCGCTTTTGCCCAATCGACCCAAGCCGCGAGCTGTTCCCGTGTGGCTACTGCACCCGTGGGATTGTTGGGGAAACAGAGATAGACGAGATCGACAGGCTCTTTGGGCAAATCGGGAACAAAGCCGTTGGCTTCGTTTCCGACGAGATAGATAAGGCCTTGATACCGGCCGTCCGCCGCTGCGCCCGTGCGCCCCGCCATGACGTTGGTGTCGACGTAGACGGGATAGACCGGATCCGGTACGCCGACCTTGATGTCGCCATCGAAAATTTCCTGGAAATTGCCGACATCGCACTTGGCTCCGTCCGAAACAAAAATCTCGTCCGGCGAAATATCGCAGCCTCGCGCCTGAAAATCGACCTTTGCAATGGCTTCGCGGAGAAAATCATACCCGTAATCGGGTCCATACCCGTGGAAGGTTTCGTCGCACCCTTGCTCGCGAGAACCGCGAATAAGCGCTTCGACGCAAACCTCGGGCAATGCCTTGGTGACATCGCCAATGCCCAGCCGGATGAGATCGGCTTCGGGGTGGGCGGCTTTATAGGCCTTTACCCTCTGCGCAACTTCCGCAAAAAGGTAATTGGCTTGAATTTTGGAGTAGTGGGGATTGATGGTGATCATAGTCGGTCGATTCTACCTTCTTTCTTTTTCTCCGACAAGGGGCGGCGGTGAACCACCGCGGGCAGCGGCGAGCCGCTACGGCAAATAGAGCCATTACGCATGCAAGGCCGAACGCGCATTACGCTGCGGCGCGATGGGGACATCGCGCCCTACCGCCCTTACGCCCCACCGCCTCCCGACCTCATCGGCTGTCGGGCCTCCCGGCTTGCGCCCTACCGCCCGTCAGCGTCCAAAATCGAACGCTCCGCCCCAAAGAAAAACGCGCTGCGGATCGCAACCGTAAAGGGCACGGCAAACAGCATGCCGAGCGGCCCCAGAATCCAACCCCAGAAAATCACCGAAAAGAGGACCAAAACCGGCGAAACGCCAAATCCTTTTCCAAGCGCCCGCGGCTCGACCACATTACCCAGAAATTGGTTGACGACGAAATACAACACAAGCGTCCATAAGCCCGTCGCAAACGTTCCCGAACTGAGCGCCAGCAGAAAACCGACACCCGCCGCAATCACCGATCCGATATACGGCACGAAATTCAGCAGGAACGCCAGCAATGCCAGCAACAAGGCCGATTTGACTTGCAACGCTACCAGTCCGAAATAGAGAAAAATGCCGGTGAGCGCGGAAATCACCGTTTTGATGCCGATAAAACGGCGGACATCCCGCACAAACCGGACGCAAAAGGTCACCTGCTTTGGATAAAGCTTGTGCCAATGGACAAGATGGCGCGGCAAAAACGGAAATTCCATAAGCGCAAAACACAGCAGAATCAAAACCATGAAAGAATCCGCCAGTGCGCCGGGCAACTTGAAGAGAAGCGCTTTGCTGAAAGCCGCGACTTCATCGGTATTGACATGCAGCATGCGCGTGAAGAAATCGTCCGGAATGTTGATTTCCTGATCCTGCAGAAAAGCGGTCACGTTCTTCGCCGCGCCAATGAGTTGCTTGTAGTAGACCGGAATGTTGCGCGAAAGCTCCGTAATCGTGGCAGGCAAAACCAGCAGGATGAAAACCAAGGCGACCAGAATGAAAACGATGACGATGATGCCGATGCTCAGTTTAGGCGGCACTTTCCATTTGACAAGCACTTCATAAGCCATGGAGAGCAGAATCAGCAGAAATGCAATCGCCAGAATCGTGGTGAGGAGCGATGCCATCGCATGCAACCCGAGAATGACGATAAAGACCGCCGCTACATAAATCAGAAAGCCCGGAAACCATCTGTTTCCCGCTAGGCCGAAGGAGCCGCCCGTTAGTTTCATGCCGAAAGTATACACCCGAGTGCCAAAAACCGCCAGTGGCGAGCCGGCACGGGCAATACGCGAGGGTACTGGAGTGCGCGGCCCACGCTTGCGGCACGGAGGACGGTCACACGCTGAGGGTTTTGCAAGGGGCGGTGCCACCCGCCCCGCCGCCACATGCCGCACCACCAGCCCGCGCAAAAAAAAGAACCCGCGCAAAAAGCACGGGCTCTTTTATCGCCGGATAGGCGGGAATCGTTAAACGATTTCGACGGTTCCGCCGGCAGCTTCGATCGCAGCCTTGGCCTTTTCGGAGACGGCGTTTGCCTTCACCTGAAGGTTCTTTGCGGTCAATTCGCCATTGGCGAGAACCTTGAAGCCGCCCTTTTCGAACGACTTGACGAGACCCATCGAGATGAGAGCGGCGACATCGACCGTCGTACCATCAGCGAACTTGTTCAGCGTGCTGAGGGAGACGGGTGTGTACGCCAAACGGCCGGGGTTCTTGAAGCCGCGCTTCGGGAGGCGGCGGATGAGAACCATCTGTCCGCCTTCGAAACCGATCTTCCGCTTGTGGCCCTTGCGAGCCATCTGGCCCTTGGTACCCTTGCCGGAAGTACCGCCCTTGCCGGATGCGTCACCGCGACCAAGACGCTTCGATCTGGTGCGGGAACCGGGCGTCGAGTAAAGATTGGAAAGTTCCATTTGCGCAACTCCTTATTCAGCCGCAACGGCGGGGGTTTCTTCGACAGGAGCCTCGGCAGCGGGTGCCTCGGCGGCGGGAGCTTCGACGACAGCCGGAGCGCCATGGCGCTCAAGCTGGATGGCCTCGGCCGTGCGGAGCTGGGAGAGCGCGTCAAACGTCGCCTTCACAACGTTGAGACGGTTCTTGGAGCCCTGCGACTTGCCGATGACGTTGCGGACGCCTGCCATTTCCAAGACAGGACGCATGCCGCCGCCGGCAATCACGCCGGTACCATCGGCAGCCGGCATCAGCAGAACGCGTCCGCCGTCGCACCGGCCGGAAACGGGGTGCGGAATCGTGACGTCGTCCATGACGATGCGGACCAAACCGCGGCGAGCCGCTTCACCACCCTTGCGGATGGCTTCGGAAACTTCGTTAGCCTTGCCAAAGCCTAAACCGACGCGGCCCTTGCGGTCACCGACGACGATCACGGCGGAGAACGACATGTGACGGCCGCCCTTCGTGGTCTTGCAGCAACGATTCACGAAAACGACGTCTTCCTCGAATTCGGAGTCTTCGCGCTGTTTCTTGAAATCTTCGCGTGCCATTACTTGGCCTCCTTGGTTTTCTTGTTATCCTTGGCCGGTGCGGCTTCAGCGGCCGAAACGCGCTTCTTGTCGACACCCGTAGGGGTGTAGGGCTCGTCGTTGACCTTCAGGCCGTTGGAGAGCGCGGCCTCGACGAGGCAGCGGATACGGCCATGGAACTGGAAACCACCGCGGTCGATAACGACCAGAGAGATACCGGCAGCCTTCGCGGCCTCCGCAGCCATTTCGCCAACCTTGGCGGCCGTTTCCTTGTTGAGGGCGGCCTTGAGGCTGAGAGAAGAGGCGGAAGCGAGCGTACGGCCTGCTTCGTCGTCGATGAACTGAACGTAAATGTTCGTGTTCGAGGTGAAGACAGCCATGCGCGGGCGTGCGGCCGTGCCCTGGATCTTCTGGCGAAGACGCAGGTGGCGGCGCCGGCGATAGTCCTTGAGATTGTTGAGCTTCATGCTGAAATACTTTCTCCCGTTCAGGGTTATGCGACGGTCTTGCCTTCCTTGCGGCGGATCTTCTCGCCCTTGTAGCGGATGCCCTTGCCCTTGTAGGGTTCGGCCGGGTAGAACGAACGGATATCCGCGGCGACACGACCGACAAGCTCCTTGGAAATGCCGGAGATGTCGAGGTGAAGACCGGCGTTGCCGACCTTGATCGTCACGCCTTCGGGAATATCATAGAGCTTGGGGTTCGCATAGCCAATCGAGAGGCTAAGCTGCTTGCCCTTAAGTTCAAACTTGAAACCGACGCCTTCAATGTCCAACTGCTTGGTGTAGCCGGCGGAAACGCCAACGACCATGTTGTGGATAAGCGCGCGGGAAAGGCCGTGGAAAGCCTTTTCCTGACGGGCGTCGGACGAACGGGAAACGAGAACGAAACCGTCCTTGACTTCTGCGGAGATGCCGGCGGGAAGCTTGTAGGCGAGCTCGCCAAGCTTACCCTTGACGGTCACATTGCCATCTGCGATGGAGACCTGGACGCCTTCGGCAACCTTAACGGGTTCTTTACCGATACGAGACATGTTTTGAACTCCTTTACCAGACAGTGCAGAGAATTTCACCGCCAAGATGGCGGCGGCGGGCTTCAATGCCGGACATCACACCGGCAGAAGTAGAAACGACGGCAATGCCGAGACCGCCGAGAACGCGCGGAATTTCCTTCCAGCCGCAGTATTCGCGAAGCCCCGGAGAGGACTTGCGCTCGATGCCGCGGATGACGGGCTTGTTTTCGGCGTTGTACTTGAGCTCGATGCGAAGCGTCTTCTTGACATCGCCCTCGACTTCGTAATCGGCGATATACCCTTCCTCCTTGAGGACCTTGATGATGGCGGTCTTCAGGTTCGAGGAGGGCATTTCGATGATGTCCTGGCCAGCAGCCTGGCCATTGCGGATGCGAGTGAGCATATCCGCGATTGGATCGGACCAACTCATTTGAATGTTCTCCTTGTGGGGTTACCAGGACGCCTTCGTGACGCCGGGGATTTGACCGGTGAGAGCAAGCTCGCGGAAGCAAATGCGGCAGAGCTTGAACTTCGAGATGTAGCCGCGGGCACGACCGCAACGGGTGCAGCGGTTATAGGCACGCACGCCAAACTTGGGCTTGCGATTTGCCTTGACCATGAGAGATTTCTTAGCCATTGTAATCTGTGCTCCGTTTAGCGTCCAATGAAGGGCATGCCGAGACCTTCGAGAAGGGCGCGGGCAGCCTTGTTGTCCTTGGCCGTGGTGACAATCGTGATGTCCATGCCCTGTTCGGGCGCACCATGACGGGAAAGATCGATTTCAGGAAAAACCGTCTGTTCCTTCAGGCCCATGGAATAGTTGCCGCGGCCGTCAAAGCCACGAACGGGAATTCCGTGGAAGTCGCGGATACGGGGAAGCGCGATGTTGATGAAACGGTCGAGAAAATCCCACATGCGGTCGCGACGCAGCGTGACGCGGGCGCCGATGACCATGCCTTCGCGGAGCTTGAAGTTCGAGACGGACTTCTTGGCGGCGCAAAGAACAGGCTTCTGGCCGGAGATACGGGCGAGATCTTCAACAACAGACTTCTGGGTATCCTTGTCGACAATACCGAAAGCCATGTTGATGACAATCTTCTCAAGACGGGGCGTCTCCATCGGATTCTTGTATCCGAACTTCTCCTTGAGGGAGGGAACGACGGTCTCAACGTAAAGTTTCTTAAGATCAGCCATGGCTACTCCTTATTCGAAACGGTGACCCGTACCCTTGGCGACGCGGACAGACTTGCCGTCCTCGCGAACGTAGGAAACGCGGACACCCTTTTTGGCCTTGGGGTCATAGGGCATGAGATTGGACAGATGGATGGGGGCGGGAACCTCCAAAATCTGGCCATTGGGAAGCTTCTCATTCTTGCGAATGGTCTTCTTCACCATCTTGACACCCTCGACAACGGCACGTTCAGTCTTGTAGTCGATGGCAATCACCTTGCCAGTGCTGCCGGCACCGCGACCGGAACGGACGTAGACGACGTCATCCTTCTTGATGCGATGTGTAGCCATTAGAGCACCTCCGGAGCAAGGGAGAGAATCTTGGCGTTGTCGCCTTCGCGGAGTTCGCGCGCAACCGGCCCGAAAATACGGGTTCCGATCGGGGACTTCTTGGCATCGACGATCACGCAAGCGGAATTGTCAAACTTGATATACGAACCGTCGGGACGGCGGATCGGATAGCCGGTGCGGACGATGATGGCGAGGCAAACCTGCCCCTTCTTCACGGCGCCGGTGGGCTGCGCTTCCTTGACGGAGACGCGGATGCAGTCGCCCAAGTGGGCATACTTCTTACGCTGGCCGAGGACGCGGAAGCAACGCACGCGGCGTGCACCCGTATTGTCGGCAACGGCGAGATCAGTACCTTCTTGAATCATGGTTTACTTTCCTTCTTCGGCGGCGATCACTTCGGCAGCCTTCAGCTCGGCGGCGGCCTCGGCGGCACGCACGGAAACGAGAACTTTGGAAAGACGCCAACGCTTGGTCGCGCTGATGGGACGGGTTTCGACGATTTCGACGGTGTCGCCGACGGCGGCCTCGTTCTTTTCGTCGTGCGTGTGGTATTTCTTGGTAAGCGTAATCTGCTTGCCATAGATGGGGTGGCGATAGCGACGCTCAACGAGCACCGAAATCGTCTTGTCGCCGGACTTCTTGATTACGATACCGCGGCGGACTTTGCGCAGATTGCGCGCCTGTTTCGCTTCTTCGGACATGGCTTACTTGTTCTCCTGGAGCTCGCGTTCGCGGATGACCGTGAGCATACGGGCGGCCTTCCGGCGCAAAATGCGCCGCTTGACGGGATTGGAAGCGACATCGGAAGCGGTCTTCTTGACGCGCATTTCGAGAATCTGCTTGCCAAGCTCCGCAACCTGAGCCTTGAGTTCCTCAGTGGAGGTTTCGCGGACTTGTTTGATGTTCTTCATAAAAAAGTGCTTCTCCGGTTGATCGCTTAGGCCTGGGGCTGACGGGTGACCATGCAGCAGTGGACTCCGAGCTTTGCGGAGGCGAGACGGAAGGCCTCGCGGGCGAGAGAGTCGGGAACGCCGGCCAGCTCGAAGAGCATGGTGCCGGGCGTCACGACGGCACACCAGAATTCGGGATCGCCCTTGCCCTTACCCATACGGACTTCAATCGGCTTCTTGGAAACCGGCTTGTCCGGAAAGATGCGGACCCAGAGCTTGCCGCGGCGCTTGAGGTGACGGTTGATGCAAACACGGCAGGCTTCGATCTGGATTGCGGTGATCCAGCCGCGATCAAGGGTCTTCAGACCATAATCGCCCTGAGCCAGCTGCGTATTGCGGGTGGCGAGACCGGAACGAGATCCACGCTGGACCTTGCGGTGCTTCGTGCGTTTAGGCATTAGCGGCATGGCTATTCCTCCGTTTCTGGATACGAGGCTGATAATTTGCAGGCTTGCAGACCCAGACCTTAACGCCGATCAGACCGGCCGTGGTGTGGGCTTCGGCAAAACCGTATTCGATGTGGGCACGCAGGGTGTGCAGAGGAACGCGTCCCTCCTTCATCCATTCGGTGCGGGAGAGCTCGGCTCCGCCGATACGGCCGCAAGCCAGCATCTTGATTCCTTCGACACCGGTGTCCATCGCCGTCTTCTGCGCCTTCTTCATGGCACGCTTGAGCGTGATGCGGTGCACCAGCTGCTCGGCAATGTTTTCGGCAATGAGCTGCGCATTGGCGTCAGGATCGCGAATCTCGTCAATCTGGAAGAAGATGAGCTTGCCCGTTTTCTTGGCAAGAACCTTCTTCATCGCCTCGAGCTGCTCGCCGTTCTTGGAGCCCATGAGGACGCCGGGACGGGCCGTGAGGATTTGAATGCGGATGCGGTTGGCGCTGCGCTCGATCTGGATCGAAGCGATCGCAGCTTCCTTCGCCGTCTTCTTGATGTAGTCGCGGATCATGCAGTCCTCGGCGAGAAAATCGCCAAAGGAGCGCTTGTCGGCGAACCAACGGGAACGCCAGTCGTGGTTGACGCCTACGCGAAACCCGATCGGATTAACTTTCTGTCCCAAGGTGTTTCTCCTTACTTTTCGTCGCTGAGAACCACAGTGATGTGGCTCGTCTGTTTTTCAATGGGTTTGGCGGAACCGCGGGCACCGGGCCAATAGCGGCGCATGCTGGGACCCTCGTCAAAAACGCACTTGGCGACGAAGAGGGTTTCCTGATCCAGACCAAAGTTGTGGCTGGCGTTGGCGGCAGCCGAACGAAGCGTCTTGGCCAAGAGAGCTGCTGCCTTGCGCGGGGAAAAATCGGTGATCTTGAGCGCATCGGCAAGGGACTTGCCCTTGACGGCACGGGCCAGATCGCGACCCTTCGAGGCGGAAATCCGCACGTTGCGGGTGATGGCTTTAACTTCCATGATGTGCCTCCGGTTACTTGGTCACCTTGTCCGTGGTGGCGCCATGGTGGCGGAATGTGCGGGTAGGCGCAAATTCGCCGAGACGGTGTCCGACCATGTTTTCGGTGATGAAGATGGGAAGGAATTGCTTCCCGTTGTGGATGGCAAAGGTGAGACCGACAAAATCGGGCGTGATCATCGAGCGGCGCGACCAAGTCTTGATAGGCTGCTTGCGCTGCGCGGCGTTCATCGCATCCACCTTCTTGAGGAGCTTCTCCTCGACATAGGGGCCTTTTTTAAGAGAACGGGGCATGGTTGATTACTTTCTGCGCTTGAGGATGACACGATCGGAGGCCTTGTGAGGCTTGCGGGTCTTGCCGCCCTTGGCCAACTTGCCCCACGGAGAGACGGCGGGGCCGCCACCGGAGGTACGGCCTTCGCCACCGCCCATCGGGTGGTCGACAGGGTTCATGACAACACCGCGGACAGTCGGACGGATGCCGAGCCAGCGTTTGCGGCCGGCTTTGCCGAGGAGGATGCCCTCCGCTTCGCCGTTTCCGACTACGCCAATGGTCGCCTTGCAATTTTCGAGGAAACGACGCTCCTCGCCCGAAGGCATGCGAAGCGTAACGTATCCGCCGTCCTTGGACATGACTTGTGCAGAGCTGCCGGCCGTGCGGACGATCTTGCCGCCGCGTCCGGGGACGAGTTCGACATTGTGGACTTCCATGCCCAGCGGAATTTTCGCAAGGGACATGAAGTTGCCGACCTCGGGCTCCGCCTCGTCGGAGGCGATGACCTTGGCGCCAACCTGAAGACCTTCAGGGGCGAGGATGTAGCGCTTCTCGCCATCGACATAGGCCAGAAGAGCGATATAGCAGGTGCGGTTCGGATCGTACTCGATCGCCTGGACGGCGGCAGGAATGCCTACCTTGTCGCGACGGTAATCGATGATGCGGTAACGACGCTTGACGCCACCGCCGCGATGGCGGATGGAAATGCGGCCAAAGCAGTCGCGACCGGCCTTGGAACGCTTCGCAACCGTGAGGCGGCGTTCGGGCTTCGTCTTTGTTACCTGCTCAAAAGTCGAGACCGTCGCAGTGCGGCGACTCGGCGTATAGGGCTTGTAGGATTTGATACCCATTTTGGATTCTCCGTGAAGAGGGATTCAGACCGGGGTTAGAGCAAGTCAATCTTGTCGCCCGGCTTGAGGGTGACGATTGCGCGTTTCCAGTCAGGAGCCTTCACCGTCTTCCGATTGCGGAGCGTCTTCGTCTTGCCCTCGTAATTCTGGGTGTTGACGGAGAGGACGGTGACGTTGAAGAAGTCCTCGACGGCCTTCTTGATTTCAGCCTTGTTCGCGGCCCGATCGACGCGAAGCATGTAGCGGTTGAGCGCCTCTTGCATGCCGATGCCCTTTTCGGTGGTCATCACGGCTTTGATAATGGTATTCTGGTGCTTCATGCCTTAGGATTCCTTCCGGGTAGAGGCGATGCGCGTCTTGAGGTCTTCCCATGCGGGACGGGAAACGACGACCTTGCGGTGCAGCATCATCTGGTAGAGGGAAGCGCGGTCGGCAGTGGCAACTTCCACGGCGGGAAGATTGTTTGCGGCCATCAGGAGCTTTTCATCGTAAGCCTTGACCAGCAAGAGCGCATTCTCGGCGTCCAGATTCTTGAGGACGGAAACGAGTTCCTTCGTCTTGGGCTGTTCGAGGGAGATGTCCTCGACAACGATGAGCGAACCATCCGCGATACGGTCGGAGACGACGCGACGGAACGCGAGGCGGGCGACCTTCTTGTTTACCTTGAGAGAGAAATCGCGGGGGTGTGGGCCGAACGCAACGCCACCGCCACGCCACACGGGCGACTGACGGAGACCTGCACGGGCACGACCGGTCTTCTTCTGCTTCCAGGGCTTCTTGTTCGAACCGGAAACCTCGCCTTTGGAAAGCGTGGATGCGGTACCGGCGCGGCGGCCGGCCAAGAAACCGACGATTGTGTCATGGACGGCCTGTGCGCCGCGATCGAGGACCATGTCCTCGTCGGCAAAATCAATGCCGCCTTTTTCCTGACCATTGCGGTCAAACAGTTTGATGGTAGCCATATCGCCTTACGCCTTCTTGATAGCCTTGCGAATGATAAGCATCGAACCATTGGCGCCGGGAACGGCTCCGCGAACGAGAATCAGATTCTGCTCGGGGCGAACGGATTCGACCTTGAGGTTTTGAACGGTGCACTGGCGATTTCCCGTATCGCCGGGCATGGGGTGCCCCTTCTCGACGGAACCCGGCGTCTGGCGCATGCCGATGGAGCCGGGACGGCGCTTGACGTGACCGCCGTGCGTGTGGGGACCGCCGGAGAAGCCCCAACGGCGCATGACGCCCATGAAGCCCTTGCCCTTGGAAGTGGCCGTAATGTCGACAAACGCGACATCTTTGAAAATATCGACCGTGTAGACGGTGCCGGCTTCTGTCTTGTCCGAGGCATCCGCCTTGAACTCGCGCAGAACACTGACGGGCGTCTCGATTCCGGCCTTGGCCGTGTGGCCGACTTCAGCCTTCGAAAGGCGGGAGGCCTTCTGAGGAGCCCAACCGAGCTGGACGGCCTCGTAGCCATCTTTGTCGGCAGCTTTGACTTGGACGACGGGACAAGGGCCCGCCTCGATGACCGTAACGGGAACACGGACGCCGTCCTTGTCCCAGATCTGGGTCATCCCGATTTTCTTTCCGATCAAGCCTTGCATGGGATGGTTCCTTAAATCTTGATTGTGATATCGACACCGGCAGGCAGATTGAGCTTCTTCAACTCTTCGACCGTCTTTCCGGTGGGATTGATGATATCGAGGACGCGCTTGTGGGTGCGCATCTCGAACTGATCCATGGACTTTTTGTCCACATGCGGGCTACGATTCACGGTGAACCGCTCGATACGGGTCGGCAGCGGAACGGGTCCGACCACTTCGGATCCGTTGGAACGGGCCGTATTCACGATTTCGGAAACGGCTCCATCCAGGATGCGATGGTCATAACCCTGCATGCGGATTCTGATACGTTGATTAGGCATGGTGATTACCTGTTCAGGATTTCTTCTTTGACGGCGCGTGGGACAATCGCAAACTGCTCAGGCTGCATGGAGTAGGATGCGCGTCCCCGCGAGAGGGAACGGATGGCCGTTGCATATCCAAACAGTTCCGCCAGCGGAACCGCCGCGTGAATGGTCTGCATGTCGCCACGCATTTCCATTTCGCGAACCTGTCCGCGGCGGCCGTTCAAATCCCCCATGAGATCGCCGGTGAATTCCGGCGGCGTCACGAGCTCGACGGCCATGATCGGTTCAAGCAGTTCGGGGTTTGCCGCTTCCGCAGCTTGGCGGAACGCCAAAATGGCCGCTGTGCGGAAGGCCATTTCAGTCGCGCTGTCGGGATCGACAACGCCGCCGTCGGTGACGCGGACGAAAACGTCCTGCATCGGGAAGCGTGCAAGCACACCCGTAAGGATGGCATCTCGGAGGCCCTGCTCGATGGCACTCCAAAACTCAGGCGGAATCGTATTGCGGGGGGGCTTGACCTCGACGAGGTTGCCTTCCCCGCGTCCCCTTGCGGAGACGTGCACGGCTACGATGGCAGCCTGACGGCGACCACCGATTTCGCGATCGAACGTTTCCCGTCCGTCCGCTTCTCCGGTGATCGTCTCGGAATACGAAACCATTGGTTTTCCGGTGTTGGCAGGCACACGGAATTCGCGCAACAGACGGTCGCGCAAAATCTCCAGGTGAAGCTCTCCCATGCCGGCGACAATCGTCTGCCCCGTCTCTTCGTCCTCGCGGACGCGGCAGGTCGGATCTTCATCGGCAAGCATCTGAAGCGCTTCCTGAAGCTTATCCTTGTCTGCGCGAGACTTCGGCTCGATCGCCATCGACATGACGGGTTCGGGAAATTCAATCGCATCCAGCGCGACCTGTGCATTCTCCGCACAGACCGTATCGCCGGTCGTGAATTTTCCGATCCCGCCGAGCACACCAATCTCCCCGCTGTAAATGGCGTCCGTATCCGTCTGCATGTTGGAATGCATGCGAATCAAGCGCAAGACACGGTCGCGGGTCCGGGTACGGGGATTCCAGACATTCATTCCCTTGCGGAGAACGCCTGAATAAACCCGGACAAAGAGAAGTCGGCCGAGATAGGGATCTACGGCAACTTTGAAAACAAGTCCGGCCAAAGGAGCGGAATCGTCCGCCGGACGCTGCACGGTTTTGCCCGTGCGGATTTCCGTTGCTTCGACAGGCGGAACGTCAAGCGGCGAAGGCAGATAGCGCACCACCGCATCAAGAAGCGGCTGGACGCCCTTGTCCTTCAAGGCCGTTCCGCAAAGCACCGGAACCAGTTTCCGGGCGACAACGCAACGGCGAAGCGCCGCATGGATGTCGTCCTCCCGAATCTCATCACCAGCGAGATAGATATCCGCAAAAGCTTCATCCGCTTCCGCAATCTGCTCGATCATCTTGTCACGAGAGGCCTGCGCCTCTGCAAGGAGTCCGGCGGGCACGTCTTCAACGACGGGACGCACGCCTAAATCTTCCTCGAGATAGGTCACAGACTTCATGGAGATGAGGTCAATCGCACCGCGAAACGTGTCGGCAACTCCAATCGGAAGCTGAAGAGCCACGGCATTCGTGTTCAGCTTCGACCTGATTTCCTCGACAACATTTCCGAAGTTCGCGCCCATGCGGTCCATCTTGTTGACGAATGCAAGGCGGGGAACTTGATAGCGATCGGCCTGACGCCATACGGTCTCCGATTGCGGCTGGACACCGGCGACGGCGCAAAAGACGCCGACCGCTCCATCCAATACGCGAAGGCTGCGCTCCACCTCGACGGTGAAATCGACATGGCCGGGCGTATCGACAAGGTTCACCTGCTTGCCGGCCCACTCGCAAGTGGTCGCCGCAGAGGTGATGGTGATGCCACGCTCGCGCTCCTGCACCATCCAGTCCATGGTGGCATTGCCGTCATGGACTTCGCCGATCTTGTGGATCTTGCCGGCGTAGAACAGGATGCGTTCGGAAACCGTCGTCTTTCCGGCATCGATATGGGCAATGATTCCAATGTTGCGCACATCGGCAAGCGCATGGCTGCGCCCTGCGGCGGTACCTTGCGTCTTCTTGCTGTTGTTTGTGGAATCGTTGCTCACCGACTTGCTCCGGAGAGAATGGGTTTCGTATTTTTTAGGTTTTCAAAGAACAAGTCCGGACGTTTCGGTCCGGAACCGGTCCGCTCTCGCGGAACCGTCAAAATTCTTGTTTTCCCCGATGCAGCCGCAACCGGGGAAAAATCGCGGCTTGTTAGAAGCCGTAATGGGCAAAGGCGCGGTTCGCCTGAGCCATCTTGTGCGTGTCGTCGCGCTTCTTGATCACGTTGCCCGTGTTGTTGTAGGCATCGAGAAGCTCGGTGGCGACGGCCTGCGGCATGGAAACGCCACGACGGCCGGAAGCATACGTCGTAAGCCAACGGAGCGCAAGCGCGAGACGGCGGGACGGATGGATTTCGACCGGCACCTGATAGGAGGCGCCACCGACACGGCGAGACTTGACCTCGACCGATGGCTTCATGTTGTTGACGGCACTGTCGAGCACCTCAAGGACATCCTTCCCTTCGACTTTGGCGCCGAGTTCTGTGATGGCGCCGTACACAATGCGCTGGGCAACGGTTTTCTTACCCTTGCGCATGAAGTAGTTGATCATGTGGGCGACCAACTCGGATCCATACTTCGGATCGACTTGGACAGCGCGCTTGGCAACGGATTTCTTGGACCTTCTGGGCATGGTAGCTTCTTTCTGCTCTATAGGATTACTTGCCGCGCTTCATGCCGTACTTGGAACGGCCTTGCTTACGACCATTGACACCGAGGCAGTCGAGGGTGCCGCGAACCACGTGGTAACGGACACCCGGAAGGTCAGCAACACGTCCGCCGCGCACGAGAACAACGCTGTGCTCCTGGAGGTTGTGGCCAACTCCGCCAATGTAAGCGGTCACTTCATACCCTGTGGTGAGACGAACACGGCAGACCTTGCGGAGAGCGGAGTTCGGCTTCTTCGGAGTCTGCGTCTTCACCAGAAGGCACACGCCGCGGCGCTGCGGGCAATTCTTGAGAGCCGGAGACTTGCTCTTCTTCGAGAGCGACGTACGGCCTTTGCGAACAAGCTGGTTGATGGTGGGCATAGGAAATGAATTACGTTTAATTTGAAAAGCGGTTTTCAAGTCTAACAGAAGAGTTTCAAAAAAGCAACTACCCCCACTCTTTTCTCGCTTAATCGTCAAAAAGCGTTTATGAAAGCAACTTTTCGAAATATCGAGATTCGCCAAACCATCCTTTTCCGGAAAATCAGCCCCACTGGCGGCCACAAAGACAAGCCACAAAGCAAAGCCGCGCGAAAAAGAACACAAAGGAACACAAAGACCATTACGCTGAAGGGATAGAAACACAAAGGCGGTGAGCCACCGCGGGCGGAAGAAAAACTCCACTTTTTTAGGGTTTCAAAATGCGCCCGAAGAAAAAACAAAAATCGCTTTGTGGTTTTCCGTTCCAGTTCCTTAGCCTTTGTGTTCCTATCCATCCCGCTCAAACGTTCTTTGTGTTCCTTTGTGGTAAAAATCGCGCGGCCAAGATCATTGGCCGTCGGGCCTTCCGACCCTTTGTGTTCCAATACAACCCGCTCAAAAGTTCTTTATGTTCCTTTGTGGTAAAAATTCAAAACTCACTTTCCGCTCACTCGCCAACCCGCAGTCTCAGTCGCACTATTTTTTTTGACCATAGTATGCACCCTTATCCCGGAAAAATTCGGGATAAATGATCCCAGGTTTTCAATTTCGCTTGAAAACACTAGCGAAAATCGATTTTCGCTAGACAAAAAGAAAAGGAGAGACTTTTTTCCGGATTCCACCATCATGGCGGCGCGAGCCGGGAGGCCCGGCGGCCAAGCATCGCGCCCTACCGGCCATACCGCTCCATCGCACACGCTCGTGCCCCGTTGCGGTAGGGCGCGATGTCCTCATCGCGCCGCCACCCCGCGCACCGCGCATACGCGAGTTTTCGTTTCGCCACTTGGAAAGGTCTGCGGCATTTTTGCAAGACGGAGATAATAGGTTGTGCCTTTGTTTGCAAGGCGTTGCCCCGGTTCCGGGAGCATTCATCCCGAAAAACCGGGATAAGGGTGTCACAAACAAGAGCCATCATGCACACGAAGCGGCAGGCGCGACATTGCATCGCACCCGCCGTGCGGTTTTTGCGCGTACCCTCGCCATCCCGCACTCTCTACGCGTTTTGCATGCCGCGGGTTCGTCCGCGGCACATGCGCGGCAGGGCAACTCCCCCCGTCTGACGCCTTATCGCAGAATGAACAACAATCCGGGAATGCCCTTCTCTGCATACAGCGTCCAACCATTCTCCGCATTTCCCTCCGCAAAAACACGAAACCCGTTTCCGGCGGAAAAGTGCTGACGCTCCGGCAAATCGACGCCTGACACCGAACCGATAGTCCAGCGCGCCCCTTCCGCAATCTTCACTCCGGAATCGTCCGGAACAATCTCGAACAGCCCGGAAATCGACAATGCGCCGGATGCCCTCAACTCGACCTTGTCGGCTTCCGTACCGGTAGCGGAAACATCCAGACAATAGGTCGTGCCGGCGGAATCGGACAGCGAACCGGTCGATGAGATGGAAATCGTGCCAAACCCGGTTCCCGTCATCCCGCAAGGCGAAAAATGCGCCTCGTCCGTCAATTGGAAATCGCCCGTGCAGGTCACCGCGCCATTGCCTGAAATCCGCCGGCGGCAACTGGCCGCCTCCTCTCCGCCCGCAAAATAGGCGAGCGTTGAAAGCCGGCACAAAACGATACGATTCGCCGCATTGCCCAGCATCCCGTCGACCGATGGATGCGTCGCATCGCCAAGATATAGGATACTCTTGCTCTCGCCATTGAAATTCTCGCCAATGTACCAGTCGCCGATGAAATCGTTTTCCGGATTGAAAACATGTACCCAAAGGCGTCCATACTGGTCGCTTGTGCAACTCAGCGAAATCGGAACGGGAGAATCGTACGAACCGCCGGATATTTTCGCATATAGCCAAAAATCGTAATTGTAGGCCTGGGTGCGGCTGATTTTGAGCGGCGAAGCCAGCCGGAGGGACAGGCCATCCTCAAGCGACGTGCCGAAATACCAATGGTAAACCTCCATTCTGGATTCCAGCAGAGCCTGCTCCGTTCCGTTATCCAACGTGAGAACATGTGGTTGCTCGGCCGTCAACCGGATCGTCTGGTTCTTGCCGCGCTCCAAAAGTATGGTTCCTACCGTATAATCGCCGTCTACAAGAATCGTATGGTCATCCGACTTCGGGATGACGGCCACATCGCCCGCCACTCCCGGCATAAGCCGTGCGTATGGCCCCGCAATCGTCCAGGCATTTTCATCGCTCCAGGCTGTCCCCGCAAAACTCCAGGTGAATGTATCGGGCGTATAAAATGCGCGGGTCGTAAATGTCGCAACGTCGACCGACATCTGGAGGGACAAACCGTCATCCACCGCAAAACGCACGAAATATTGTGTATCGATCTTCAATCCATGGACATCGAGGGAAAGGATACCCGTCTCCGTCACCCCTTCCGCCATGACCACGCTCGCATCCCAAGCCGCCGGATCATTTCCGCCGTCCGTCGTGCCATAATAGGCTCGCACCGTGACCGGTGTCGCGGCCACCTGCGTCACTTCACAGTTCAAGGTTGCGTATGTATCGGCAATCCGAGAAACCTGAAGCGCGGAAACGTCTGCCCCCTGACGCTTTTTCGTGGCGACAATCGTCCATCCGGACGAGGCATCGCCTTCGCATTTGAAATTATAGTCCTCCGGCAGAGAATCCGGCGCAAAGGTGACTGTCTTGGCCTCTTTGGCAATGGTGAAAAGCGTAAACTGGCTTCCCGGTTCGATAGCCGATTCCTCAACGACCTCAACCTTTCCTCGGAATGTGAAATCCGCAGTCGGTGAAATCGTCACTTGATCGTTTTCTTCCGGGCTCACGGACATCCGGAACGTCGTATTCGAATGAACTGAAATCGCATTGCCGACTATGGAAATGGTTCCATGCGGAGAATCCTCCTTTGAGGGGATAAGCACACAGCCGTCTCCCAAAACAAGATTTCCTTTCGAAGCGATAAACCACTGGTTCTCCAGCTTTTGGGCTTGTATGGAACCGGATCCGCGAACCGTGCGCTTCAACCCCTCCGCATCGACATTGGCGAGGAGCAAACGGGCGTCTTTGCCTGCGAAAACAATCTCGTTCTCCGGATCGCCGAGCATTCCGTCTGTTGCCGATTTGTTGCCCAATCCGAGCACAAGATAGGCGGTTGTCGTATTCGCGGGATCGAATTTGAAATCACCCCGGAATTCGTTGCTTGGATTCGTAAGAATCAGAAATCCGCCCCTCGACACCGTTATCCGGATGTCCGACGGCTTTTCCGCCGAACCGCCTGTCATCTTCGCTCCAATAATCAGATGACCTTTCGTGTATTCCTGGCTCGCAATTGCGATATCGACAGGATCCTCCAAATGAAGCGCCATCGCCGATCCCGCCGCCCAATTGCCGATGGACGAACGCGAGTAGTTTGCATTGTAGGCGTCGCACGTCAGCACGGCCGCCCCCCCGTCGACTCCGGCTAGCGTCAGCGTGTTCGCCCCTTCAAGCGTCCACGCTCCCGACATGCTCCAGTCGAAGGTGGACTTCAGATTCAGCTTGGATAACGTTTTGTCGGCAGAGAATGCAATCGTTACTTTGCCCGTAATCGTGGCTTCATCACCAATGACGCCTGGTGCCGTCCGCTCCGAATCGGCTGTTTCCCAGACGCCGTCTGCATCCCAGTCCAAATCGGTCGCTCCAATCCAGTTGAAACTGCCTGCCATCGCCGAAAAGGCCATGCTGAAAACCAACACCATACCCCATGTACGCTTCTTCATCTTGTTTCTCCTGTTATTCGAAAATCGCGGCGAGCCTCAGTTACACATCCGTCTCGCAAAACACGATAATAATCCAACCGGCGGGCAATCTATCGCTTCTCCCAGACGCGGACATAGTCGATCAACGCCTCGTCTTCTTCGGGCATCTCCTTCTCCCAGCCGCCTCCATCGGGCCCCGCCCAAGGTGCGGCTTCTATGGATAGTTTAATGTAGCCTGGCTCCGTCGGAACGCCCTGCGACTTCACCCGCGCACCGCCTTCCTTGCCGAGGCCCTTGAGATCCGTCCTCCAGGTGACATAACCGTCAATCGTAAAGACTAGTGTGCTGTTCTGTAAATAACTTTCCCTTGACTCCTCCCTGGGAAACGGGT
>JBJEVW010000264.1:0-9127 GCA_051884735.1 Kiritimatiellia bacterium
TTTCGGGGTATTCTTCCGTGAGCCATTTCCGGACAGCCGGAGCACTTTGTTCCCGTGCGGCCGTGACGGAACATTGATACGTGTAGCAGAGCTTCTGCATGTAGCGGCGTGCTGTCCGACGGCTTATCTTTACCTTGAACACACGCCCGACGTATTCCACGATGGCCCGCGAAGACCAAAGTGCGAACGGAAACTTGAGTTGTTCGGGTGTCTTGTCTCGAATGACGCGATTCAGGCACTGGAGACTCTCGATGCCCAGCTTGTTCTTATCGTGCCCAGGTTTCGGACCACGACGATCCTCCTTCACAACGGCTTGGCCATCTTTCGCAAATCGCCTAAACCACCGGGCAACAGTGGCAGCATGAACGTGTAGGATATGCGCCGCATCGCATGGGCGAGTCTTCTTCTCAAACAATGTGAATGCCTTTTTGCGCAGGGCTGTTCGCTGCGTCGAGGTTTGTATCTTGATGTTGAAAATGGTGTTTGTTTTCATGACGGATGAAATACTACCATAAGAGGCATTAATATGTTCAGAACAATAAATCCGATTCATCCTGTTGTTGAAGACATTGAAGCAACGGGTTTCCTTTTGAAAACCGTAGCAATCGCGGGTCTTTTCTGTTCGATATCTTTCATTCAACGCCATCAACAATGTTGGTTTCGCCTACATATTCCGCTCGGATCCAATTGGCAGAAAACCGATTTTCGTCACGCAATGAAATGCCGACGGAAAACTCGATCAAATCGAAACCGACGGCCCCTGTCGGAACCCAATCGGAAGGAAGGGCAAACGAAAGCCGACGAAACTCGCCGACTTCCAATACATTCGTCGTTGCGCTTCGGAAAAGCTCCGCAATCAAGCTGCCGTCATAGCCAATGGCTGCCACCTCTGCAGCCACATCGACTCGCGACGCAGTCGCTCTCGTGTTCGTAATACAGACGAACCAGTTTACCGGAATTCCATTTGTCACGGTTTCGGGGGCCGACATCCGATACCCGTCTCCGAAAGCGAACGCTACGGTCGTTTCACCGCGGCTGAAGCCGGAAAACATAAGGATGGCAAAAACAACACCAAAAGCCAGAATATTTTTCATTTGTATTCTCCTGTTAACTCAAGCCGGGCATTTGTTCCATTCTGCTTGGTGCTAATTTTGTGACCGAGTGTATTTGTCTTCGTCTCAAGAAGATGCTCAACGCCCGTCTCATCAGTTTGCCAGATTTGAACATTAGCGGCAACTTCAGCAAAAACAAAATCAACATCAAAATCGCCCCCTTGATTGTTTTTGATACGTGATCGTGGTGCTGGTCCACATTGAAATTTCCCATCGCTGATTTCTTGAGGTGTTCCGTCGACAACTTGCCATCCGTTTGCGCTATCGGCCATCGGGCGTCCCTACCCCGGCGGTGGCTCGCCACCGGCAACCTAAAGGAGCGAACGGCAAAGCCCCGGCAGCCCCGGATCCCGTGCTCCAAGCGTCACAAGAATATCCCCGCTCCCCGCCCAGGAACAGGCCATGTCACGCGCACAATCCGGCGTCTCCGCATAGTCTGCAGGGCATCCGGCTTTTGCCAATTCCGCCACAAAATCCTTCGACGAAATGTCGCGGCGGGTTGTTCCGCCCGCATCGAAAATCGGAAGAACCAACAGTCGATCGAAAGGACGGAGCGTCTGCCCGAACATTGCCGCCAAATCCTTCCACATAGCCCGCAATGGTTGATAGCCGTGCGGACGCCAAATCGCCAATACGCGCGGCGCACGCGCCTGCAGCGTCTGCAAACAGGCGCGAATCTTTTCCGTATTGTGCGCATAATCGTCGACCGCACGATAGCCGCGCGGAGACATGCCCACCAGCTCAAGCCGCCGCGAAACCCCGCGAAACGATGCAAGCGCCTTTGGCAAACACGCTTCCGGAACGCCCAGCTTCTTTGCAAGACGGCATGCCGCCGCGGCATTCCAGGCATTGTGCAGACCCGGAAGCGGAAGCATCAAATCTTGCCCATCGAGCGTAAACGATACCGACCAATCGCCGGCCCGGACATTCTCCGGAGGCGGCAATTTGCGCCCATCCACAACAACACCCTTGACTTGTGCCAAAAACCGATCGAACAGCGCATGGCTCTCCGCCAACGGAAAATGATCGGCAGACACATTCAGCAACACCGCCGCTTCCGGCGTGAAATCCAAAAGCGACCGGTCGCTCTCGTCAACCTCCGCAATGCAATAGTCGCCGGTTCCGCTCAACACCGCCCCCGTTCGCCTCGCCGAAATCCAATTGATGCAAGGCGCACCATTGACAACCGTCGGCGATGCCCCCGCTACTTCAAACAAATGCCCGAGAATGGCCGTCGTGCTGGATTTTCCGCATGTTCCCGCTACCGCAATCAACTTTTGGCGGCTGAGCCCCTCGGATAGCGCACGGGCGCGATGGACAACCGGAATGCCGCGCTTCTTCGCCTCGAGCAAATCCGGATTGCCGGCTTCAATCGCCGTCGAAACAAGCACCCGGTCCGTGTCGTCTTGCACGCCGGAACCATCCTGCGGATAAAGCCGGATGCCGCGCGCCCGCAGACAGGCTAACGAGCGGACAGCCGTATGATGATCCAAAAAACGGTCGGAGCCCGTAATCTCCTCCCCGCGATCCGACAAAAATTCGGCCAACGCCGACATGCCGACACCGCCAATTCCAACCAAATGCGATTTCATGGCAAATCGGCCCCTACTGCCCGAGCGGCTTCATGTCCGGCGTTGCCGGATAGACAAAGACGGCGCAAAACAACACCGCAATCGCAACCGCCAGAAAGACCGCCGACACCGCCCGCGTGCGCTTCGACGTGGCATTGCACGCCACAATCCAATCGCGCAAAAGCCACGGCTTGGCAATGGCAAACATTCCTGCGACAACCAGCACGTACGCACAGGCAATCACAAGAAAGCGCGCCGACGATGGATGCCACCGCGCCGCTGCCAACAACGGCGTCGGAATCAACACAAACAACAGCCCCGCCGCCCGGCATGCCAACAAATCACGCAATACAAGACAAATCGCAATCGTCGAAACCGGGAAAAACACCATCGCAATCCATGGGTTGCCAACCGCAAACGCCGGAATAAACTCCATCAAAAGCGCCGGCGCCCAAAGCGATGCCCAAAACATGGCAAGAATCGTCAAAACACACCCGGCCACGCGATTGCGAGGAAAAGCTTTCCACATCCTCTGCAGGCGCTCCGGATGCAAAACACCCGGAAGCGAAAGCCCCAACATCCCCAAGCCGAATGCACCCGCAAACCAGGCGAGCATGGGAAAATCGGGTTTCAAAAGTACGGACAATTGCATGGCTGTCGTTGTTGGGAGTATAGGGTGGCATGTACGGCCCGATTGTCAATTGTCGAAGCCAATCCAAAAGACAAAACGGCGTTCCCGCGTCCAATCGTCGTCCTTTTCCATCGGGAAGGCATAGTCCAAACGAATCGGAAAGCCCCTGAAATCAAACCGCAAACCAATGCCGGCCGAGGAACAGAACTCGCCTAGGTCGAAATCGTATGCGTCTTCCCAGACATTGCCGATATCGTAAAACGCCGCCAGACGGATCTGCTCCAAAACATTGACGGATAGTTCCGCCGTCGCCCAAAAGATCGTTTGGCCGCCGACCGGACTGTAATCCCCTTCGATTTCAGTGTTCTTTGCCTTGGGGCCGATGTTGCGATAGCGGAAACCGCGGACATTGCGCCCGCCACCCAGGAAATACCGGGAGCCGATCGGGACTTCATCCCCTCCTAGACCGTCTACCGTCGCCACGCGGCCGGATAGCGCCAACCGCAACCCGTAGCCAAGCGAAATGTAATGGTTGACGCGCAGGTTGAGTTCATAGAAATCGTAGTCCGAACCAAAGACGGCATTGTAGAGCGTCGCATTCGCGATGGCACGGGTGCCGCGATTCGGAACCATCGCATTGTCGCGCGTATCGTAGACCCAGGAAAGCGCCACATCGCTCAACAGATAGGAATCGTCCTCGTCCGTGAAGCGGTACAGCGTTCCGGGATGATCGATCAATTCATACTCGTACGGGACAATGTCTTTCAGCGACACCGCCGTCAATCCGTACGAAAGGCCAACCCGCCCGACCCACGGAACCATGCGCGTCAAGCCGACGTTGAACCCTGTCCGGCGCTCGTCAAATTCATCGTATTCGCGGTTCTTGATGAACAAATCCGTATCCAACGAAAGCCGGCGATCCATGAACCACGGTTCGACAAAGGAAATGTCCAAATCGGTCGCGTCCTCGGCAATCGTCAAATCCAAACGGGCTTTCTGGCCGCCACCGCTGAACGTCGGCCAATTGAAAATGTCGAAGTTCGACTTCGAAATGCCGAACATGCCGACGACATGGTCGACCGACGAAAAGCCCGCACCCAGCATCAGCGATCCCGTCGGGGCCTCGTCGACATCGTAATACACGTCGCGCGACCCATCCTTCAATACCGTGTCGTAGAGGCGGACATTGGAGAAATAGCCGAGATTTTCCAAGCGGCGTTGCGAACGCTCCGCCTGCACAAGATTGTACGGTTCGCCCGGATTGAGACCGATTTCACGGCGAATCACCTTGTCCTTGGTTGCCGTATTGCCCCGGATTTGAATGCTGTTGACATGGACTAATGCCCCTTCTTCAATGTGCAGCGTCAAATGGACCCGATGCGAATCGTCGACACTCATTTCGGGACGGACCCGCGTATCCGGATAGCCGCGTGATGTATAGAAGTCCCGCACGGCCTTCCGGGCATTGCCCATGGCGGCCGCTCCCGCAACATCGCCCGGCTTCAACTGGACCGTCGACAAAATCTGCGGCGTCGGATAAAGCGTATTGCCGGCGAGCGCAATCGATCCGATATGATAGATTTCGCCTTCTTCGACTTCGTATAGAACGCGGATATCCGTGCCGTCATACACCTTTTTCGGGTCTTTGACGGAGACGTCCAAATAGCCTGCATCCAAATACTGCCGCCGGGCATCGGAGGCGACCATGTTCAGATCCGTGTCGGTAACACGCGGCGTCGTTACCCACGAGAGCGGATTGTACCAATCGTGAATACCGGAAAGCTTGCCCAATTGATTCCCGTCAATCGCCTTCGCCCCCGGAAACTCTGGAAAGCGTACGCGATACCGCTCGCCTTCCTGAATCTGCAGAATGAGCTTCACGCCATTGCCGGATGCAACCGGCTTGAGAATCGGCGTCACGACAACGTCAAAATAGCGGTCGCGCAAATAGGCCGCACGCAACCGCTCCGCAGCTGTCTTCGCAAGCGCCTCATCAATGAAATCGCCCGGCTTGATCTCAATCGTCTTGAGGGCTCCCGAACGCGTGTACGCATCCAACCCGTCAAATGTCGCCTCCCCGATCATCCGTTGGCGCATCTTTACGTTGTAGACGACAGTTGCCGTTCCGTTCGTTCCGGGCTCCGTCACCGCATCGACATACGCAAAACGGCCGGAATCCAATAACGCCTTCACGTCCCGGGAAAGAATCTGCGGATCCAGCTTCTGGCCGGGCGCCGCCCCCACAAAGCCGTGCACAAACGACTCGTCGACAACCGCTCCATCTTGCGGCCGGACCAAAACATCCCCAATCAATGCGTCTTTTTCCCCCGCGCCATACGCGGTGGAAAGCAAGAACAAACTGCACGAAATGAACCCGACGGAAAACCGTACTGTACTTTGCATTTGTAAAACGGAATTGAGAACCAACGAACAGGTCTTATTCTATGTCAATTGACCCGTTCCCGCAACGCACATTCCGAGTCCCACATTATCCATCGCAAAACCAACGCATCGCCGAGCCTCCTCCACACACACAATCGCCCCAAAAAATCATCTCGCTCATCCTCTGTGGCTTTCCCGCGCCGATGAAATCCAGTCCATCTTGTAAACCTATCCATTCGCGGGAGGGACGAGCTTCTGCTCGTCCGAAATGTTGCGCGACCCGCGGGAGGGACGAGCTTCTGCTCGTCCGTTAGCCGCCTCGGTCGAGCAGAAGTTCAAGCCTCTCACATTGGCCGAGATACTTTGTTGCATTGCTCGCCGTGGTGTTGAGAACGTTCACCCCAAGGGCGACCATTCAAATGTCGATTTGAGCAAATCGTTTCTAGGAGAAAATAATCTTTTCAAGATTTGCTGCCGAATCAAAGGGTAATCCTATCTACAACTCTCCGCCCCCGCTCACGCGCGCCCCAACTGAATCTGCGATAGAAGGCGACGGTGGAATCCGCATTGCCGATTCCACCGCCGCCTGTGACAAGAAAAGCTACAATCCGGTTCGATGGGCTATTTGATGGCCTGCGCACCCTTGCCGTCCATCGCGCCGAAGAGCTTGAGCGCGGTTTCCCAAGGATAACGGTTGGCGTACATGTCGCACTTGGTTGTGATCGTGCCCTGAAGCGGGAGCCCCATCACCGACCGGAGCGCGTTGCACTTGTCTTCGTCAAGCTTGGTCGATTCGGAATACTTCATCGAGAGGAAGGCATTGAGATAGGTTGCGTCGATACGGCCCTCGAAAACCTTGGGATCGGAAAGATCGACATTGTCTTCAATGGATTCAATCCCGTCTGTGCCCTCCAAATCCTCAAAGCCGTCCACACGAACCTTCGCGATCGAAGGCGAAATCGTCATCTGGACGTCGCTTTCGCGATTGAGGAAAAAGACGTTGCCATCGATCTTCACGACTTTCTCCTTCGGATTGCCCATCGTGTTGTCGATTCCGCTCAGAACGTTGAGCCCGAAGATGTTGTCCTCGAATTCGCTCTCGACCTTGGTGTTGGCACGCACACCATAGCCCATGCCAAGCAAATCGTTCTTGGTCGTCCAAGTAAAGAGAACGGTATTGTTTTTAAACGCCCACTTCACGGCAGGCTTAGCATTCGAGCAATTGACGTTTGCACCGATAATGCGGTTGTTGACGAAAATGCAGTTCTCGACGGAAATCTCGCCCTTGTACCAGTTGAGGTTGAGTCCCATGTTCGAACCATTGATGAACGCGCAGTTCTCAATCTCAAGATCGCCCTCGGCACGACCCGCCGATGCGGAATAGACGAGGTAGCGGTCGGCGCTCACGCACTTGTCCGCCGGATTCTTCGCCGGGCCTTGCAGCCACATGCCCGTATCGAAGTTTTCGGGTTTTCCTTTCTCCGCATGGTAGCTGGAAGCAAAGCCCTCATCGAAGATCAGTCCGTCGAGCTTCATCTTGAAACCTTTGGGCGCCTTGGCGGGAGACTTCTCGAATTCCATGTGCAAGAGACCGCGTCCGCTGCCTTTTTTGTCGTTGTTCTCGTTCGCCGGCTGGAAGAGCGTGCGGTATTTGAGCGGATTGCGCTCCGAAAAGTCTTTCGAGTAGCCGCCGATAATCGATACCGGTTTCTCAAGCAGGAACCAGCCGCATTTCATCTTGCCGGGATAGTTGCCTTCCGCCAAATGGATGGTGTCGCCCGTATCGGCAAGCTCAAGTGCTTTCCAGAGGTTCTTCAGCGGAGCCTCCTTCGAGCCATCGTTTTTGTTCTTGCCCGTTTCGAGCGAAACATAGATGTCGGCCGCTCCCGCGACCATGACGGACGCGGCAAACACCGCGGTCAATACGAGTTTATTCATTCCGGTTGTCCCTATTTTTGATGGTTGACGATTTTGGATTCAAAAACAAATTTATGCGGATGCGGTCTGAACGGACGTCTTCCCGTTCTTTTTCTTCCACGTGAGGTAGACAACTGCGCCCGCTACAATGAGCAGCAATACGCCCAACACGGGACGGTAGACAATCCACGCAACCGCAATCGTCACAAGTGAACAGACAAGCGCAACAACGCCCGCAACCAATCCCGTTCCCCAGCCGATCATGGTCCCCAAAATGGGAATCACATCACCCAGCACCGACAAAGGCCGCAAAACCATGGAAAGCCCAATGTACATGAGGAAGAACCCGGCAAAACGGATGACCCAAGCAAACAATGCATTCGCATCACGCGCATCTTCAAACATTTCAGCACAATCGACGATGCCATCCTGGAGGAGATTGACCTTCTTCTTTGTCTTGGCCATATACGAAACAAATGTATCGCCCCGTTGCTTGGCGACAATGGAAATGTCATGGGGTTTGACAACGAAGAACGTGACGCGCATATCGCCGACCCGGGCCTGCGATGCGACCTCGCGCGTGTTCAGCTCGTTGTCGCGCGTTTCCTTGTTGGGGACGAAAATCGTGTTACCTTGCCGTTGTGCACGCGAAACTTTGCAAACGAAATCCGCCGGGAAGGCATACGCCTGTTCTTCGCCAATGCGGGCAATCTGGCTCTTCTCCAAGCGAAAGGCCCCGAACGAAACATGTTCCGCAACCTTTTTCTCGGACGGGAACTCGATGAAGCCGGGATTGTCGTGTCCCTGTTCCTTGAATTGGCTCGAATCGATTGGATCCTCGCTCCAAACCAGTTCGTATGTGTAGGTTGTCGTGGTCGTGACACCCCCGCCAATTTTTTTCTTCTCCTGCTTCTCGCTGTTCTCTCTCCACTGGAGCATCTCGGTCTTGCGAACCAGCCCGATGGCTGTAGCCGATACGCCGAACAGATCGTCCGTCAGCACGTCCTGCGTGTCGGCGCGCCCCGTCATGTGTACGAGGCAACCGTCCATTTCCGGATCGATCGTTTCGTTGTTCTCCACGCTGATGCACGCACCCTCGCCCTCGTCGAGCGCCTTTGCGGTTTTCACGCAATTGCCCTCATTCCAGAAAAGGAGCGGAAAGGCGAGCACAAAGAATGCGATACCGGCCACCACGCCTTTTACCGCACCACCCAAACGCGAAATCCACGATTCATTCGTCGTTTCCGTTACAGCCATTGTGAACCTTCTTTTTTTGTTGTCTTTCTTTTGATGAAACCGGCGGGAATGCCCCACCCCCGGAAACCGCATCCGGTATCGCCGGAGAAAACGCCGTTTCATTGGCATCTTCGCTCGACAATGCCGTATCGAGAATTCCCGGAAATGCAGCCCTGTCCCGTATGGTAGTAAAAAACGATTTCTATATCAATCTCACGCTTACGGACACCCTTATCCCGGAAAAATCCGGGATAAATGATCCCAGGTTTTCAATTTCG
>JBJEVW010000265.1:0-2219 GCA_051884735.1 Kiritimatiellia bacterium
GTACCGGCCATTTTCACCGCAACCAGAAACGAAACAGACGGACTCGTCATTTCCCGCTCCGATGGACGTCCTGCCCCAAAACCTGCCGATTCCATCGAAGGTACCGATATCTCTTGGCTGGACGCGACAATGGATTTTGTCTGGTGGATCCATCCCGTTCTCGTGGGTTCCGATCGAATCAAGGGCCGTCTGTGCGATATTCTCGAAGTGGAGCCTCCCGCTCCACTCGCCAATTGCAAAAAAGTGCGCCTTTGGATTGACCGCTCCCAATTTGTCGTTCTACAAGCCGAACAGCTCAATCCGGATCCGGTGCGGCGCATGTGGGTGCGCGCCGTGCAGAAGGTGGATGATTGTTGGGTCTTGAAAAATATGGAAGTGGAAACGATCGGCAGTGGACATCGCACGCTCCTGCAATTCGACTCGGTCGAGTTTTTGGCGCCCGCTCCTGAAGATTCCGCCAACATCTCCAACGATGCCTCCCGATGAAAATCAAAGCGCTTCTTCAAAGCCCCCCGGATGCCCTTCGCGTTGTCCTCCTCCTGTCGTTGTTGCTTCTCTCCGGTTGCAAATCGACAAAAGAATGGAGAAATCAGGCCGATGCCGTAGCCGGAAATATCCTGACCAATGCTCAACAAGCGGTCACGGGCAGTGCCGAACCGATTCTCATCGAAACCCCTGCGGATTCCTTGCGGCGCCGTCTACTCATCGACCAGAAACTCCCCGTGAACGATAGCGCATCCTTCGGCATCAGGGATCTGCCGACGAATCTCTACTGGAGAGCCGAAGAACGCCTCAATCCCGCCCTTCCGGGCGGTGCCGGCGAACTGGCGCCTACTCCCGGCGAACCCCTTGAAATCTCCTTCGCCGACGCAGTCCGGATTGCCGCCTATAACTCCCATAGTTACCAAACGTCCAAGGAAACCCTCTTTTCCGCCGCACTCGCACTTGATCTGGAAGATAAAAAATTCCGTAAAACTTTCGATGGTCTGCTCCGGGGTGCGGCCTCTTCGTCCAAATCCGATCAATCCGAACGCAAATCTTCCCACAACGATACCGGCTCGCTCTCCGTCTCCAGAACCTTCGAAGATGGCGCCGAACTGACCGGTTCACTCGCTTTCAATATCGCCGGCATGCTCGACGGCGATCGCTCGACCGCTTGGGGAGCCATCGCCGATATCAGCATCAGCATTCCGCTGCTCCGCGGTTCCGGACGTCTCGTCAAAATGGAATCGCTGACGCAGGCGCAACGCAGTCTCATCTATGCCGTTCGCGAATTCGAACAGGAAAAACGCGCCTTCGTGGTCGATATCGCCGGCTCGTATCTCAATCTCCTGCTCGCTCTCCGGACACGCGAAAACGAAGACGACAATTACAAGCGAGTGATTCTCTCCACCCGGCGTTCTCGCCGAATGTCCGATGCCAGCCGTATGTCTCGTGCGGATTTCGACCTCTCACACCAATCCGAACTCTCCGCGCGGGCCAGCTGGATGTCTGCCTGCCAGTCCTACGAATCCACCCTTGAAGCGTTTAAGCTCCAGCTCGGGCTCCCGCCAGATGCAAAAATACGCCCGCGTACCAAGGACCTTGAGGAACTCAAAGCACATGTGGAACAATTCGCCGGAAAAGCCAACCTCGATGAATACGACATCGGCGACGGCTCTCAAAACGTCACGCTCGATCCCCCGGAATCCGTCGATTCCGGGGATATGAAAACGAGAACCGACACCGCCATCCAACTCGCGTTCGAAAACCGGCTTGACTTCATCTCCTATAAGGATCGCATTGAGGATGCGCAACGACACCTCGTGATCGCCGAGGACGCTTTTCGGCCTGAAGTCACCATCGGCGGCAGTGCGAATGTCGGCGAGGCCGCCTCCCCTTCCATGGGTGCCGAAGGCAAGAATCATGCCGATTTCAAAGTCAAAAACGCCGCATACAATGGCTCTCTGAAAATTGATCTTCCGCTCGAACGGACGGCCGAACGCAATTCCTACCGCAACGCATTGATTGCCCTTGAACGGGCTGTCCGGACCTATCAGGAACAGGAAGACCGACTCAAGCAGACAATCCGGCAGGATATGCGAAGCCTCTCGCAAGAATTGGAAAATCTCCGGATTCAGCAACGCGCTGTGCAACTCGCACAACGCCGCGTCCGCAATCAAGACTTGCTCCTTCAAGCCGGCAGAGCCGAAATGACCGATGTTCTTGATGCCCAGGCC
>JBJEVW010000266.1:0-9097 GCA_051884735.1 Kiritimatiellia bacterium
ATCGAAAACAATCAAGTCGAAGGGAGCCGTATCGACCGGCAAATACTGCGCAACGGAAAGCGGACTCATCAAAAAGCAAGGCTTGAGCATCGGAATGAGTGTCTTGGACTCCGCCAACATCTGCCGGACCGCTTTGTGGCGCGTCTTCTTCTCGCACTCCCGCTTGACTTTCCCCAGTTCCGTTCCTGCCGGGCAGGGACCTTTCCGGCGCCGCGGCAACGCCGCCGCCAGCTTGGCAAAGACGACTTTCTTGGCCAGCGCCGTGTACTTGCGGTCCAAAAGACGGAACTTTTCGATCCGTTCTTGCTGATTCAACCCCGTGAACTCGGCAAGAACCGGCGTCTGGGCCAACAGGGACTCGAGCATCTTCGCAGCATACGAATCGTCAAATACCCGCAAAATATCCATCGCGCCATCGTCATGAGCGAGAATGTACTGCGCAAATGCCCCCATGCCAAAAGACCGCACCCGCTCCAATGTCTTGCGATATCGCAGAACGCCGCGCAAATCTTCGGCATTCGCGACAATCGCTTCGCAAGAGGCGCACAAACCGTCCAACCCGCACTGCAGAATGTCATCCTGCGCAAATTCAAGAAACTTGTCGCGCTTCTGCACAAACCGGCTCCAGCAGTCCAGAAAACGCCCGATCGCTTCTTGCAATGCGGCCGGAATCTCTTTCCGCTCCTCTGCCGAAAATCCCGTCTTTTCCCGGAAGTCTCTCGACAATGCACAGTACTTCTCGATTTCGCCAAGATCGCTTTCCAACTTCTGGACCGTCAGCTTCTCGCCGCCGGTTTTGACGATTCCGGAAAGTTCCTTGAGGAGGGCTTTGTTCTTGAACGGACGAATCAGAAAAAAGGACTCGCGGTTCGCGGCCATCCGCCGGCGGATACCCTCGAAATCAAGCCCGCCGAACTGGTCGAGCCGGTACCCGGACAGCCGATTGGCCAACCCCTCGACTTTTTGGGCAAGGCCACGAATCTCTTCCAGATATTCGGGCGCCTTCCCAGCATCGCCATCCAAAAACCGACGCAAAACCTTGCGCTCGCCCTTGACCTTCTCCAGAAGACCGGCAACCGATGCGAGATACGCCGCCGAATCGCCTTCTTTCAAGGCAAATCCTTCCCGGATAGCCCGGAATGGAGCCGCCAACAATTCCGCTTCGGCCGAAAGCTCTACGGCCGCTTGCTTGATTTGCCGCTCCAACACGGGAGACCATGTCTCGATCTTCAGCGGGGGTATCGCCTGCAACGATTCTTCGGAGACTCCGCGGAAATCGTTGAGCAAATCGGCAACGGACTGCCGAGAATCCCGATAGTCAGTCCGCGACTGCTCCAAACAATCGACGCCGACAAGCTCCGGATGGGAACAGGTGCCGTACTGGATGGTTTGCGAGAAACAGTGATAGGCCGTGAGTCCATTCGGATAATGGTGATGCAACGCCGAAATGTAGCTATTCAACTCGTCTTTGCACCGGGTCAAATCCGACACCACCTGATCCCATTCGCCCGGAACAGCCGTCTCGGTGACGCTCAAGGCATCTTTCAGCTGTTCGTAGAATTTCGTTTTCTCCGTCTTGTTCGAATGCAACTCGAGGCAAAACGGCGTCAGCCCAATCTTGTCAAGCCGATTCCGCACAACGTCAAGCGCGGCTTTTTTCTCGGACACGAAAAGGACTCGCCGGCCTTTGGCGAGATTGTGGGCGATGATGTTCGTAATGGTCTGCGACTTCCCCGTTCCCGGTGGCCCATGAAGGACAAACGTCTTCCCCATTTCGGAATAGAGTACGGCCGTCAACTGCGACGAGTCGACACTGACAGGACAGTAAATCTCAGCCGGATTCATGTGATTCGCCACATCTTCCGGCTTGAAGACCTCGATCCCATCGTCGAATTCGCCGCCACCGCCAATCAAATGGTTGACCAAAGGATTTTTCTTCAGCTCCTCCACACAATCCGTCATATTCTTCCACATGACGAATTTGCCAAACGAAAAACACCCGACAAGCGCTTCGTCCAGGACTTCCCAGCCTTTCTTGTCCTTGATCGACTGTTTGATGATCTGGAGAATTTTCGAGACGTCTACGCCCGAATCGTCAACCGGCAACGGTTCCAGACCCGGAAACGTGATGTCGAACTGCGTCCGCAAGAACTCGATCAAGGTGGCATTGATGGTCGTATCCTCATCGAGACGATACATCTTGACGCCTTCTGCAAGCGATGACCGCTCCAACCGGACCGGCGCCAACAAAATCGGAGCCTTGTATGACTTCGTCCCCGACTCCGATTCTTGCCATTGCAACAGACCAATGGCCAAAAACAAGGTGTTGACGCCGGACTCCTCCAGTTGCGTCTTGGCATCATGATACAAATCCGACAACCGTTTTCGAACCTCTTTGGGCGACAACGCAACGCAGAGCCGATGATGCGCCAGCTCGGCATTGAACAATCGCGCTTCCTGATCCGGCAGAAACTTGCCCTGTACCAAATCTTCCAGCGCTTTCTCCCCGACAGACTCGACGATGGAGCGAATCGTAATCGTTTCGTTCGCGGCGATCTGGTCTTCCAGCGCGCTTACGTTGGACCCAAGCAGGTGAATCACCTGCCTGGAACTTCGGGGAATGTTCAACAGCTTGTTCCGAGCCGAAAAATCAAGCAGTTTCTGCGTCCATTTCTCGATGCGGCCTTGTGTCGTCTCCGCTTTCTTAAGCGTCGAGAGATCGAGACTTTCCTGCACGTCCCGGACATGGACATCCGTTGTGGCGGTCACGTCCCGCCCTTTTGCCACATAGGCGGAACCGGAGCCAATGCCGGAATCCAAAACAAGGGGCATGATGCCGCTTTCCCGGCTGCGGACAACGTCAATTGCGTACATGAATGTCTCTTCGTCTCGCAATCGGGCCCGCCCAATCTGCTCCGCTTCATGAAACGGCGTATCGCTCGTCGCTTTCGTCGTCTCAATGGCGATGAATTCGTCCAAATCCGCCCGCTTGCGAAGGGTTTCCAACTCATGCGTCACCACTTTATCCAGCATCTGTTCGATCAGGTGGCAACCTACGAAACAATGGCCCTTGCACAAAATCAGAACCGGGTGCAGACAACATTTCTCCATGACGGACGCAAAGAGCAGCGCGGTCTCGATACACGTTCCGAGCTTGTATTTCTCGATTTCGTCCGGCAAGCGGAATTTCTGCCCGGGCGTTCCATACGAGGAAGGAGGATTGCAATAGCTGATGCCGCGATTCTGGATTGCCCGATAGATTGCGGCGCAAATCTCCAACACGCGCTTCTTGTCGCTCTGATAGCCTTCCAGCGCCGTAGATCCGGTCGCCTTGCCGACTTCGAGGGCGGCTTCCGCTTGGAGTTGATTGACCAGCTCCGCATTGGGAAAGACAAATGCCGAGAGCAATTCGGGATAGCGGTTCGACCAGAGATGCTGGTTGTAACTCAGAACGGTGACCGGATAATCCTGCCGGTACACCTCCTCTCCATTGGACTCGACTTTCAGCGTAATTTTGGCCGGAACCGGATCCCGCACTTCGGAAACCATGCGCTGATTGATGCGAATGTCCACAATTGCCTTGAAGAAGTCCGCGCCCGCAGGAATGCTAGGAAATCTCTCCTCGGAGGGAACAATCAACCCCTCCGGAGAATGAAAAATACAGACAATGTTCTCAAGCGTCTCGTTTGTCGAATTCGAGATGTTCAGATTGCCCGCCAACGGCAATCCATTCTGCATATACGCAAGATTGACAAACGGACGGACGTCGAACTCGACGGCAACCTTGCCTGCATCGGGCCGGTTTTCACTCTCCATGACTGCATCCCTTCTATTCAGACTGCATCGTCCTCCATGCACACCGGTGCATGGAGGACGTCTCCGGTCATGGGAAGAAACCTTGTCTTTTCCCATGACCGTCTCTTCTATGGAAGAGGTTAGAAATCGACTTCCGAATCGTCCCAGCAGCAACGCAGGACTTTCTCCATCAACTTCGCATCCATCGGGCGCGGATTGCATCCCGTGCAGGCGTCTCCCATTGCGTTCTCCGCAATCTGCGCAGCCTTTGCCTCGAACTCCTCGGCCTTCACCATGCCATCGCCCGGCAAACCGTTCGCGGCATAGTTCTTGATGCAGTGCGGAATGTTCAGATCGTCATTGAATTTGCGGACCCACGCAATCAAGGCCGCAATCTTCGCTTCTTGCGAAGTCTCCGCGCCCGCAAGTTTGAGTTCGTCCGCGCACATCGCATAGCGTTCGGCCGCAAACGGGACGGCCGCATTGAACCGGATGACTTTCGGCAGATACATCGCATTCGCCGCACCGTGAATGATGTGTCCGCCCGAAAAGGCCGCGCCCGTCTTGTGGGCAAGCGAGTGGACAATGCCCAACAGCGCATTCGAAAAGCTCATGCCCGCCAGACACTGCGCATCGTGCATCGTCGCACGTGCCGTTGCATCGCCGCCATAGCTCTTGACAAGCGAATCCCGAATCATCTTCATCGAATGGATCGCAAGCGCATCGGAATACGGGCTGTGCGCAACGGCCACAATCGCTTCAAGATCATGCGTGAGCGCGTCCATGCCCGTGTGCGCACAAAGTTTCTGGGGCATCGTAAGGGTCAATTCCGGATCCACAATCGCAATATCCGGCGTAATCTCAAAATCGGCAATCGGGAACTTGATGCCCTTCGCGTAATCCGTGATGATCGAAAAGGCCGTCACTTCGGTCGCTGTTCCGGAAGTGGACGAAATCGCGACAAAATGCGCCTTTGTCCGGAGTTTCGGCAACCCGAATACCTTGCACATATCCTCAAATGTGCAATCGGGATACTCGTACTTGATCCACATCGCCTTCGCCGCATCGATCGGTGAACCGCCGCCCATGGCAATAATCCAGTCAGGCTGGAATTCCTGCATCACGGCAGCACCTTTCATCACCGTCTCGACAGACGGATCGCTCTCAATGCCTTCGAAGAGCTTGACTTCCATTCCGGCTTCCTTGAGGTACGCCTCCGCACGCTGGAGAAAACCGCCGCGCTTCATCGAACCGCCACCGACACAGATAATCGCACGCTTGCCTTTCAGCGTCTTGAGCGTCTCCAACGCACCGGCGCCGTGATAAATGTCGCGAGGTAAACAGAACCTTGCCATAATCTTATCTCCTTACGAATTGTTAGGGTGAGTAAACAGGAAAAAATCCTTTTCCGATATCATATCAAAATATCCTTTCGGCGTATAGACGAAAAAAGTCCCGAACATCTTGGGGTGAATTGACAAAGTAGATGCCCATACCGCACTTTCTGCGCGTTTTGCTCGCCGCGGCTCCGTCCGCGGCATGTGCACGACAGTGCCGCGCACCTCCGCTCCAACACTATCCAAAAGCCCGAAAACACACGATTTTCCCGCCCCGATTTTGCACCAAATGGAGGGGTATGAATTTTTCTGTTAACTTTCGCGGCAAATGTGATAGAATGCCGCCATCCGTCAACCTTAACTTTGGAGGTTTCCTATCAGTCCCCTTCCCCCATTCAATCGTCCGAAACCCGCTCAGCGGCCTGTAAACGGACGTCCCGACCCTCGTAGAAACGATGACCGCGTTCGAATCAATCAAAATATCCGTTGTCCGCAAGTTCGCTTGCTCGGCCCGGATGGGACGCAGCTCGGCATCTTTTCTTCTCGAGAAGCTCTCGCCAAAGCTCAAGCACAAGATCTCGATCTTGTCGAAATCAGCCCCAATGCAAATCCTCCCGTTTGCCGAATCATGGATTATGGCAAATTCAAATACGAGGAAGAGCGCAAACGCAAAGAGGCTCGGAAAAACCAGACGCGCCAAGACGTCAAGGAAGTCAAATTCCACGCCAACGTCGATACGGCGGATTATCAACTGAAAATCCGTAATATCCGTACGTTCATTGCAGAAGGAAACAAGGTTAAGCTCACCTTGATGTTTCGCGGTCGCGAAAATGCGCACAAGGAACTCGGAACCGAGGTCCTCGCCCGTGTTTGCACCGACGTCGCCGACATCGCTCAAGTCGAGCAGGCCCCAAAAGTCATGGGGCGTAGCGTCAGTGGTCTCCTCGGACCAAAGACCAAAAAGGCTTAATCGCTTTTTTCGAATGATTCAAAAAGGGACGGAACGCCATGTTCCGTCTTTTTTTCGTTCCAATATTTCTTTACCCCTTTCATTTCCATCAACATCGCGATCGACGCGCTCCTTCCACAGATCGAAATTGCCCCTTGTGTGCCGCATGGCCGGCTATATTGCTTCGATCGCCCAATGGCTCTTACTCCATGAAAATCGTTACGTTCAATATTCGCTGCGACTATGGTCAAGACGATGAAAATCGTTTCGACTGCCGCAAACCGCTCATCCTGGACGCCTTCCGGCGCGAATCGGTCGATATCTACTGCTTTCAGGAACTTCTCCCCCATACCATGAAATGGGTGGACGAGGCTCTTCCCGAACATATCGTGCTTGGCTGCGGACGCGACAAGGATCTTGGCGGAGAACGCGTTGCTGTCGCTTTCCGCAAATCTCGCTTCGATCTCGTGAAGCTGGATACCTTCTGGCTCTCTCCTACGCCACTCGTCCCCGGTAGCCGTTATGAAGAACAAAGTACGTGTCCCCGCACCTGCCTCGATCTCATCCTTCACGATCGCCAAGAAAAGCGTATCCTTCGGATTCTCAATACCCACTTGGATCATGAAGGCGTTGCAGCCCGTCTGGCCGGATTGAAACAAGTCCTTTCCCACGAAGCGGAATCTGTCACTTTCCCGAATCTCCCGACAATCTTGACCGGCGATTTCAACGCCCAACCCGATTCTCCAGAATTGGCGCCGCTTCGGGACAATCCGCAATGGAATACCCAAATTCCTTCGACCTGGGAAACGTTCCATAACTATGGACGCGAAAAAAACAACACCATCGATTACATCTTCTTGAAGGGCCCCCTCCAATCAACGGCATCTGGTCGCTGGAAGGATTACAAGGGCGGGGTCTACCTCTCGGACCACTATCCCGTCTGGACTGAACTGGAATACACGCCTTCCCGCTGATCAATCCGAAAACAACGCCCCCCCCCTATCGGCCATTCCCTACTTGTTGGAATGGCCGTTTTCTTTTTCATGTCAATCAGATCAATCGTTTCCGAGAAAACAGCCGTTCCATATCAACCCCTTCCCGCTCGAGCAACGCTCTTTTTCGCGCCAGTCCGCCCGAATACCCCGTGAGAGCGCCACCCGCCCCAACGACACGATGACAGGGAACGAGAATCAAAATCGGGTTGCGCCTAATGGCTCCTCCCACCGCTTGCGCCGATACGGATTCCATGCCACCGCGCGATTGCGCAATACGCTTGGCCAGCGCTCCATATGTTGTCGTTTCTCCATACGGAATCCGCAAAAGCAGCGCCCAGACATCTCGCTGAAAGGAGGTTCCGTTCAGGTGTAGCGGGGGCATGAAATCCGGACCGCGCCCAGAGAAATAGAGGTCCAGCCATCGCTTGGCTTCCCCGAAAATGCCACCAACTTCCCGTGAACAGACTCGCTCATCTGCAGAGAATGCCCCGTTTTGAAACCGCAAACCCGTCAACCCCGTTTCATCACAAGTCAGCAAAAGCTCGCCCAATGGCGATGGATAACGTGTCGAAATCGTGCATGGCAATCTCCGTTTCAAATCCAAACTCCAAATAAAAAACGCCGACGGAATATATGCTCCCGCCGGCGGTTGTTTCATCCTATCCGGATGGGCTTAGATCTTGATTTTGCCAATCCCCGCTAGCACAAAAGTGACGAAGATGATGAGCATCAGAAACGGAGCGACCCAACGGCACATGATCCGGTAGAAGCCGCGAGCCTTGAACGGATGTCCGCCATACTCCACCTCCTCTTCCACAAAACGCGTCCCCACAATGCGGGAAACGAAAATGCAGGTGAAGAAAGCAGCAATCGGCATCATCACATTGTTCGTGATGTAGTCGGAGAAGTCAAGGAAGGTCATTCCCGGAACAACCTCTCCTCCAAGAAAGCCTTTCCCAAAACCAAGCGCAGAAGGAACCGCAAGTAAAAGGGTATAGACCAGCGTCACGACGCCTGAAGCTTTGCGGGACAAGCCCGTGCTGTCCCGAATCGAGGCAACAACCGTTTCAAGAAGCGAAACGGAAGACGTCACGGCGGCAAAGAACAAAAGCAGAAACATCACGGCACCCATCACACGGCCAAAGTGGACGCCGCAGACGACCATTTTGTCAAAGACGCCCGGCAATGCCACAAACATGAGCCCGGGACCCGATTTCTGCATGACCTCCGGTCCATTTCCAAGCGCATACGCGACCGGAATAATCATCAACCCGGCCAACACCGCCACCAATGTATCGAGAATCTCAATCCGGCGAACCGAACGCTCGATGCTGTTCTCTTTGCGCATGTAGGAGCCATACGTGATCATGATGCCCATCGCCAACGAAAGCGAATAGAACATCTGTCCCATTGCACCAATGCAAGTCTTGCACAAACGGACAAAATCAAAGCTTCCGTCCACGACAAATTCCTTGAAGTTCGGAAGCAAATAGTACTTGAGTCCTTCCAGCGATCCGGGTTGCGTCAGGCTGAAGCCGCAAATCACAACAGAAAGAATCAGCAAAATCGGCATCATGATCTTGTTCGAGCGCTCAATGCCATTCTTGACGCCCGAAAAAATCAACCACATTGAGAAAAGGATGAAGAAGGAACCGTAAACGACAGGCTGCCACGGATGCGTGATGAAAGCCGTAAAGAATTCCCCTTGCGAAACAGGAACCATTTTCGTGACATTGTCAACCACGACTTCCATCTTCTGGTTAAAGACATACGCGAGAATGTACTTGGTAATCCAGCCGCCAATCACGCAGTAATAGGGCACGATCACAACTGGAACCAAAGTGACGATCCAACCTAGCAATCCCCAGCTCTTGCGCTCGAAGGAAAAGGCCTTCATCGCCGAAAGCTTGGTCCGTCGGCCAATGGCAACTTCCGTCGTCATTAGGGTAAATCCTAGCGTTACGGTCATTAAAATGTAGATGAGCAGGAAAATTCCGCCGCCATATTGAGCAGCCAGATAC